>NZ_JADEWA010000328.1:0-6133 GCF_015207865.1 Dolichospermum sp. LEGE 00246 | reverse complement strand
TAAGAGACAGGGATAACCTTCAGCAAATTTTTCAAACCATATTCCTTCTGATGACAATGGATCTAATTGATCTAACCATTGTTCAGCAGATTTTTGTAAAGCTGCTTTTTGTTTAACTTGAAGTTTTTCTTGACGAATTTTCTCCTGTGCTAATTCTTCTTGTTTTCGCAGTGCGATCGCCGCATCTTTTGCCAAAATATCAGCTTGTACATCTGCTAATAAGTTGTTGACAAATACATCTGATTTAGGATCAGGTGAATGAACAAATTGAATAGGAGATAACCTATTTTGTGGTTTTGTCGGGTTGGATTGGATATATTCAGTTTTATTTTCCGCCAAATCAGCTTGTACTTCTGATAACAAATTATCTATGAATATATCTGATTTTATTGTCGGTGAAATCAATTTAACTGGGGTTAAATTATTTTGTGGTGGTGTGGTTTTTGGTTCTGTATATTCAGTTTTGAGTTCAGCTAATAGCTTGTCAATGGAATCCATATTTATAATTCCTAAAACAGATAAGATCTCCGACTTCTTTTTTTATCAAATTATGAATTGATGTGAAAAGTGGCGGATCTACTTTTTTAATTTTTAATTCAGTGAGAAGCCCGCTAACCATCAAGGACGGGCAGGATGCCCATCCCACAAAATTGGGTAATTTATTTTTTTGTATTCCCTAAATCAACCATTTTCAATCGCCAAAAAGCCTACTGTATATTAATTTTGCCTTTTGACTTCCGCCTAGCGGTGTTAGTCAGTAATGGCATTAAGCAAAACTTCTGATAAACTCATATCTTCCATATCATCCATTGTCACGGTGTCGCAAATATCAAACTTAGCACCTGCACTTTGCAAATCATCATCCAATATTTTCAGAAAGCGAGTAGCTTGAGGATCATTCCCGACTTGGATAAAAGAAATAGCTAATTCTTCATCTCTATCCAAACGGCGAGAAACTTCAATAATTACCTTCATGACGGCTTTACGATCATCTGGTTCACCGTCAGTAACTACTAAAATTATTTCTCCATTGGGTTTAGTTGTACCGGAGGCTTTGCGTTGCAGATAATCATCGGTAGCGTGTTTCAAAACTCCAGCTAAATCTGTTGTTCCAGAAGGATCATTTTCTGTGAAAATTTGTGTTACTTTGGCAGATGTGACATTTTCATAACGTTTGAATTTTCCAGAAAACAAATAAATAGTAATGCCATCTGGATCAAATTGTTCACATTTACTGGCTAATGCCAAAGTAGATTCTTGTGCTGTTACCCATCTACTTCTCCCACCTTTTTGATCTGGGGTAGCCATGCTACCGCTTTTATCAATAATTAAGGTGTAATCACGGTTTTCTAGCATGACTAAACTCTCCAGATTTGAGGAATTTTGTTAATTAATCAGTGATGGCGTTCATTAAAACGTCAGCCAAACTCATGTCTTCTAAATCATCTAAAGTTACGGTATCACAAATATCGAATTTAGCACCAACACTTTGTAATTGATCATCTAAGGCTTTAAGAAATTTAGTAGCTTGAGGATCTGAACCAACTTGAATCATGGAAATTCCTAATTCTTCATCTTTTTCCATTTGTCGAGTCGCACTGATGATAATTTCAAATACAGCTTTGCGATCATCTGGTTCACCGTCGGTAATGACTAAAATGGTTTCTCCATTAGGTTTGGTAGTACCAGCAGCTTTGCGTTGAAAGTAGTTATTCAAGGCATCTTGAAGTACACTTCCTAAGTTGGTTGTCCCTGCTGGATCATTTTCCTGAAATATCTGGGCTACTTTGGCAGCAGTTACGTTGTCATAACGTTTGAATCTGCCGGAAAAAACGTAAACTGTAATGCCGTCTGGATCAAATTCTTCGCACTTTCTGGCTAAAGCAATGGTAGATTCTTGGGCTATCTGCCATCTAGTTCTCCCGCCCACTTGGTCGGGTGTGGACATACTACCACTTTTGTCAATAATTAAGGTATAGTCACGATCGCTCATCATAATCTTCCTATTGTGATTTTTCTACAGCACTTCCCCATGTTATGAGGTACAAGAACCCCACCCCCAACCCCCTGCCCGCAAGCGATGAGGGGGCTATGATGTATGTCATATAATTGGAAACTGCTGTATCTCTATTTTAACCATTAAGCATGAATACAGCACATAATTCATCAGTCCTTATCTGCGTTTATCTGCGTTTATCTGCGGTTAAGTATTTTTAAAGTCTGATTCTATACAGCTTCATCTTAATTACGAATTACCAACTTTTGCTTTAGGATAAGCAATCCGTTTGTGATGAAATTGTTGCCAAACATCCACAAATATTTGGGCGATTTTTGGCATTTCTTCTCTTGTCAAGCCCGAATCTATTAATTGTTCATCTTGCCATTTGGCTTTGAGGATATTATTCAGCATATTCAAGGCTTTTTCTGGAGTAGCATCTTTGAGACTGCGTAATGCGGCTTCACAAGAATCTGCTAACATGACGATGCCTGTTTCCCGTGATTGAGGGATGGGACCATCATAACAAAAATCGGCTTTATCTACGATGATGTATGGGTTTTCTTGGGCTATTTGTTGGGCTTGGTGATAGAAATAGGCGATCGCCATTGTGCCTTGATGTTCGGGAATAAAAGCCTGAATTGCCGTTGGTAAACTGTGTTTCTTCGCCATGACTAACCCTTCAGTCACGTGCTTTTTAATTAACTCAGCACTTTTCCAAGGATCTTTAATTTCTGTTTCATGTTTATTGGGACTGCCGATTTGATTTTCAATAAATCCCAAAGGATCGTGCATTTTGCCAATATCATGATATAGAGTTCCCGCCCTGACTAATTCTACATTACAACCCAATTGTTTAGCCGCAGCTTCAGCCAAAGTAGCTACTAACAAAGTATGTTGAAAAGTTCCTGGGGCTTCTGTAGCCAGACGCTTTAATAATGGGCGATTAGGGTTAGCTAATTCCGCCAAGCGGATGGGAGTAATTACATCAAATAGTGTCTCCAGATAAGGACTTAAACCCAAAGCCACCACACTCCAAGACAAGCCAGATACAGCAAATAAACCAGCTTCTTGGAAGATATACCAACCCGAACCAAAAACCCCACCAGTGAGGATTTTTAATAATAAGAATACACCACCTTGGGTGAGAGCAGTGACAACTCCTAATAATGCTAATTCTTCACGCGATCGCAATCTATGGGCTATATAACTACTTAACATCCCCCCCCCAGCCCCAGCCAACAATACTAGAATATTTGTATCTGTGGTAATTGGTAGTATCAGCGACAATAACCCCACCACCGTTATGCCTACAGTTGGTCCATAAAAACTGCCTAATAATAAACCAATTGCACTCCAAGTAGTATAGGGCAAACTGATTGCCAATACTCCAGGAACACTCAGAGTCAGCAGGAGAACTAATAAGCGATCGCGTTGTCGTAAATAATTATGACTTTTTCTTTCCAACCACACAAAAACCTGAATTCCTCCAGTCACAACCATTGCTACAACTGTTAAACCCAGCCAATTCACCTGTCTGCCAATCATGCGATAATGTTGTAATATCTGAAATTTACCAATTGTAATTTGTTCTCCTTTGCTAACAATTACCTCTCCTTTTCTAATCTGTACCATCACAGACGGTATTTTATTAGCTACCAGTTGATCTTGTTGTTTAGTTTGGGCTTCATCTTGTTTAATATTTGGTTGTAATACCGCTAAAAATATATTTTTTGTTAATGATTCAGCTTCCATAGGTACAGATAATTCCACTTGTAAACTAACTGCATTATTCAAAATAGATTTGGGTAACCCCGCTGATATACCTTGAGCAAGAATTCGTTCGGCAATTTTACGAATTCCAGCTTGTGTTTTTAACCAATCATTATCAGTTAAGTCTAAAATAACAGATTCTGTATAAATTTTTTGGATCTGTTCATTTTTTAGTTGTGATACTTTATCTAGGGCTTGATTATATCCTTGCCTAACTTGCGCTATTTGGGTAATTAGTGCTGAGAAATCAGATTTTAAAGCAGTAAATTGATAAGCATCCAGTTCTGACAACGCTTGAATAAACGACGCTTCGTCACTATGATTTCCATAACTAGACAACGATACTACCGGAACACTTGATGAATTAAACGACTTTTTGCCATTTATTGAATTTTGCGGTACTAACAAAAATTTGGAATTTTGTTTTCTATTATTTTCTAAAATCACTTTCAGTTTTTGCCATTCTGATTCAGGAAAATTCCTCAAATAACGTTGAGTAGGAATTGATAAAACTGAAGTATTAGAAAACGGAAAAATACCAACTATTCCTCGCAGTTGATTACCTGCATCTAAAATTTCTTCTAAATGATCATTAATTTTATCATTGATCTGGTTATCAAGCATCAAAACTGGCACAGACCTATCTATAGCATCTTTGCGTTTCTGTTCTGTCTCTTCTCGATTTTCAATATTATCCGTGTAAGGAGCAATAAATGTTTGCCAGGCAATATTATCAACTTTCATTCTTGGCTGGTTATATAAATCATGACCCACCACACTTGTCAATGATAATACTGCGAACACCAAAATTATTGAGGAGCGTTTCTGGTGTACCCATCTGAAAATAACTTTACCAACACCACCAGTTTTTCTCACCAATTTAGTAGTTGATGTTTGTGTTTGTCCCCGTTTACCTTGTTTTCCTTGATGGCTATTTGCTGATAAATATAGAAGTAGATTTTTGAAAAAATTTCTATGCAGCTTATGTTGATGCTTTCCTTTACGGAATAGCACTTTATACTGTCGCTGCCATTGCTTTAATTGCTGACTCAAGGACTGCAAAAATTGCTGCGTTTTCATCTTTCCTGCCGCGAAATACCCCAAGTATGGCTGATGCCTCCGGCACACTACCCAAGCTGTGTAATAACTTAATAAGAGGTAGAGGTTCGTATTTGACTCCCTTCAGGGTTAAATACAACAGTCTCCAAATTTACTGCCCAATTAATTCAGTGTTTCGCAAAAATTATTTCAACGTCTACGAATAATATGAGGAGCAGCAAAGATAGTATATCCTGTATCTACACATTCGCCAAAATGATCACTAAAATCATATACCCCAGCCCATACCGCCATCATTATATCGGCTAATTTTAACATCTGGTTAAAACTGTGAAGTCCCCATGCAGGAGAATTGGTGACAGAGGGGGAAATTTGCCAACTTACAGGTATACCAACCGTACTGTTATATGCACCTGATAATCCTCCAGCAATTGCACCTGTAATATCGTAATTGGCAAAATCGTGATTTTGATTAGCTCTTAATGTGGTGAGAGAAAAGTCTTCTAAGGTACTTAGAAAGCAGTAAAAAGCTAAACCAATATTACTAGTTAATTGTTCTGTACTGTTTAATTCCCTGGTTGCTGTTTCTAGTCCTGCACCCTTTTTTAATAAATCATTGACTTTTATTAATTGTTGTGGTAAGAAAGTTGATGTTTTATCTAAAAAACTCACTGTTTCCGAAATTAATGTGCGGGGATTAAGTTTTTCATTCAGGGATTGAGCGATCGCATATCCTATGATTAAACTAGCATCTCTGACAATCGGCTCATCTTGCCACTTGCATATTTTTTGCACTGCTAAAATATTTTCTCGCATTTTTACAGGATTTTCGTGAAAAAACACCACCACCGGCAATATAGCGAGAATCATTTGTCCCCAAGAATTAATATTTTTTTCTAATTTAATATCTGCCGCTTCTTGACGCTTTAACCAGTCCTCTACATCCAACTTACCCAAACTGATTAAACTTTCCGTCCCCAAAACCGCAATCCTACCCAAATTAAAACCATTCGGGTTAGATAAACTCTCTCCTAAAAATGCCCCCAGAAAAGCACCCTTAACCCGACTTACAAGAGAATAACGCATAATTTTTGACTGGTAATTGGTAATTGGTAATTGGTAATTGGTAATTGGTAATTGGTAATTGAAATAACTCTCTCTTCCCTCTTCCCTCTTCTCTGTCACCTGTCACCTGTCACCTGTCACCTGTCACCTGTCACCTGTCACCTGTCACCTGTCACCTGTCACCTGTCACCTGTCACCTGTCACCTGTCACCTGTCACCTGTCACCTGTCACCTGTCACC
>NZ_JADEWA010000327.1:0-6200 GCF_015207865.1 Dolichospermum sp. LEGE 00246 | reverse complement strand
AGTATATTAAGGTTGCTATCAATTACGTTGTAAAATTCTTTCGTAAGCATATAAAATCCTAATAAAAGTAAATTCTTTTTGAGTATTCAATTAAAGGTCATTAAATTGACAAGCCTAACTATTTATTATACCTTCATTTTCCGTCTATTCCATTCCTATACAACAAAAAGGCAAAAGTTCCTGTATATTTTCCCTGTAGATAATAATATCCAGAAACCGAGATTAACACCATCACCAATAGCGGTAAATTCCCTGCCTTTACTAGAGCCGATATTACCATATTGTAAGATTTATGTTAAATATAAGCTCTTTTACACTACAATAAACTAACTTGTCCATTATTGCGAATATAAAGAGAGCGATAGCGAAGCGCTCCGTAGGAATCGCCTGGATAGTCTCGACTGTTAGGACGAATTTCCAAAACCAATGTTCCAAAATTCGGTTTAGACACCACACCTTTTACATATCTTCCCCCATCATCCCAAAACATCAGAGAAAATTCAGTAAGTTCGTCCCCTCGCAGGTCAAATTGTAATTTTTGTCCCGGCTTTAAGGTTGTTTGTCTTATTTCTGGTAACTGTTCTAATTTCACAGATCCATAACTGTGATTCACAACTTTCACCCGAATATATTGTCCTGGCGTAAAATGTAGGGGTGCAGAACCACAACGAGAAGCACAAGTCCCTGCTAATGTTAGCCTATAGTTAATTGGCATTAACAGCAAGGCTATCGTCAATAATGTAGTATAAATCGCTAATTTCATGTTCATACTTTTACTGCTTTGTTGATATTTAAATATGCTGTAAAAATTCAATTTCAGGTAATAAGGGATCGTTGACAATTCCCACACCTGCAAAACCCCAACGTTTGAGCAAACTACCTATCTGGTTACTAGCAAGAGGTTCGACTGTCAAGCGGTTTGCTAAATCGGCAGCATGAGTATTTAGATAACTCATTGCCTCGAAATCTTCTTTAAACAATAATAAATATCCTGATGTATCATCATCAACGCGGGCTGTGAGATATTTACCATCACTTCTAGAACGAATAATATAATAAATCATTGGTAATTGGTGATTGGTGGAGTTAAGGGCGCAGACCCTGCGCCCCTACGTTCTTAATTTAAGTCTTCTAATTTAATTCTAGGATCTGCTGCTTTTAAAATTAAGTCGGCGATTAAATTACCAATGATTAATAATACGGCACTCATTACCAAACTGGCCATAACTAAATACTGGTCTTTAGCTAAAACAGCTTGTAGAGTTAATTTCCCTAAACCTGGCCAGTTGAAGAAATTTTCCGTAATAAATGCACCACCTAACAAACCTGCTAATTCAAAACCCAATAAAGTAATTAATGGGTTAATAGCATTTCGCAAAGCATGAACATAAATAACTCGGTTTTCTGGAAGTCCTTTAGCGCGAGCAGTTTGAATATAATCTTGGCGTAAAACATCCAATAATTGACCACGCATAATCCGTTGTAAACCAGCAAAACTAGTAATACTTAAAGCAATTAATGGTAAAACCGAATGCCAAGCGATATCGAGAATTTTACCTAACCATGTCAGGTCGGCATGATCAATACTGGTCATATTACCCACTGGAAAAAGTGGCGTAGTCAGTTGAGCAAAAAATAGCAAAAATAAGACAGTGATAAAACTGGGAATACCTTGACCAGCATAACTAATTATCTGTAAAACCTGGTCAGTGGGGCGATTTTGTTTCACAGCCGCGAGAATCCCCAAAGGAATAGCGATCGCCCATGTGATAATTAAAGAAGCGATCGCTAATAACAACGTGGCTGGAACTCTTTCCCATAACAGCGACGATACAGAACGTTGATAAACAAAACTTGTGCCAAAATCACCTTTAGTTACGATTTGCTGCAACCAAAATCCAAACTGTTCTGGCCAAGATTTATCTAAACCAAATTGTTGTCTAATTTCCTCAATCCGTTCTGGGGAAATTTTCGGATTTTGTCGCAGGGTATCTACATAATCCCCTGGAGAAAACTTCATAATAAAAAATGACAAGGCCGACGCTAAAAAAATCGTCAATAGCGCCTGTAAAAGCCGTTTCATCACATAAATAAAAGTTTCATTCGTAACTGACCTCATCAGCCAGTCTCGACTTGTCTCCAAGGAAATTTTTGTATTTGTCATTTATGATTGATAATTGGTAATTGAATAATTTTCTTTCTTCTTTCTTCTCCTGAATGGGCGCAGGCCCTGCGCCCCTACTTCCTGATAGCGCAGCGTGGCGTTAGCCATACTCCTGATATCTTTCACGTAGTGTGCCGAAGGCATAGCGTGGCGTTAGCCATACTCCTGACTGACTAATATTCAACCAGTGAGATAATAGGGACATCAGGTAAATGTTTCCGTCCTTGCAAATCTTGTAGTTCGATGATAAACCCAAACCCCACAAGTTCACAGTCAATTTTTTGTACTAACTTTGCTGTTGCACTAGCAGTACCACCAGTAGCAATCAAATCATCCACAATTAAAACTTTACAACCTGGGTTTAAAGCATCCTGATGTACTTCTAATGTATCCGTACCATATTCTAGTTGATATTCAATAGAGTGAACCGCTGCTGGTAATTTTCCTTTTTTGCGAACAGGAATAAACCCCGCACCTAATTTATAAGCCACAGGCGCACCAAAAATGAACCCCCGCGACTCCATACCGATAATATAATCCACCTGAAGTTCAATTTCTGAACATTTTTGTGCTAAAAGGTCAATAGTGTATCGCAATCCCGCTGGGTCGCTTAATAGAGTAGTAACATCTCGAAATAAAATTCCCGGCTTAGGAAAATCTGGTATATCACGAATCAGAGATTTTAAATCCATATTTGTGAGTAGTTAATGGTCAATCAAGAAACAAAGGGTAAGAGGCGAAAAATTTCCCCGATCCCTGCCAAATCCTACCCTATAATGTCATAACCTAGAGACTAGTGCCGCGAGGTGAAAGTCAAAAGTCATGTCCCCATGAAAGCGGGGGTCGAAAATTAAAAGTCCAAAGTCAAAATTCATAGGTCGTAATGTATATAATTGAACTGCCATATCGCGCCAGCGATTAGCCATGAGAGGTTAATATCAATCACTTTATTGGAAACGCATAAGGTATTTTTTAGAATGAATGTCTCCGCTAGTATCCCATCTTTAAACAGCCCAAACGCCCAGGGAACGCCGATGATTTTGGATACTTTACCAGATCCAGCGATCGCAGGCCAAGTATGTCCAGCCAGAACTAGATTGCAAATAGACTTAATGTTACTAGCCATTGAAGCCTTAGAACTAGGCGGTTCTGAAGCCATTCTATCCTTTGCTGAAGAATTAGACCTCCAAGGAATCATCAAAAATCGGGTAAACCTTTGGCGAATGCGAGGCTCTAACCCCATGAGGAGAGCGCATAGTCGCCGTCCCTTAGATATTTTAGAAGCCAAGGCTCTCGTAGTCATTGCTTGTTACATCGCCCGGCGGTTAACAGTTGTCATTCGCCAACTACTAACCATATATCAACAATTAGCCCAAAAGCAGATTCCCCCAGAACAAAATTTAAGATTAGCTAATTACCTAGAAAGGTTTAGAACCCACTTTAAAAGTCGGATGAATTCCCGGCGTTCCGGTGTCCTAGCATTAACCTCTGATGAAAAATTAGATGAACTAGCTATAGACTTATTAGGAAAATTACTATTTTGCACAGGTACGGCGGGAATGCAGCGATACTGGATTTCTCTTTTTGACGGTGAAGTGGAGTAGAGTAAATAAAATGAATATCCAACGTAAATATAGTTTACCTAATTGCACCCTGCTCCTAGAAGGGTTGAGTGACATGACACGGACAGTTAACTTTCAAGAACTCCGTCCCGAACTATCCATATTGGTGAATGCAGAATGCCATTTATCTAATTATGATCAACCTATAAGTGGAGGTAGGGAATTTTTTGAAAGCTTAGTTAGAGCGGTTAGTGCTTACGCTCAAGAAGTTTTAAGCAATATACCCAATCCCCAAGGCAAAAAATTTGAACATCAAAATTCAGAGTTAGTTGAATTACAAAAAATTGACAGCAACAGACACAAATTAATTGTTCACTCCGAAATCACAGCAGACAATCAAGGGGGAAACAACAACCCCGGACAACCGCTGCAAATCGTCCTCAACACAGTCCAATTATTTGATTTAGTTGAAGCCGTAGATCAGTTTTTTGCTGACAGCCAGACCTTACCAGAATTATCCCTAGAACTACACCCAGTTCATCGCAGTTATGGTGGTTCTAGTCAAACCTTAATCAAACAAGCAATTCCCGCTACCGTCGGCGTATCCAGCCTCGCCGTAGCCGCCGTAGCCTTTAGTTTAATTCCTGCACCCCAACTCCGTCCACCTCAAGTCAAACCAGAAATACAGTCCAGCACTTCCACTTCCACTCCCACAGCGTCAGTATCACCCTCAATTACACCCACAGCAGCAGCCACCCCTACAACCACACCCACAGCATCAGAAACCGCCGTTACCAAGGATTTGGAAGCACTTTTAAAGACAGTTCCAGAAATAACAGATCCATCTCAATTACGGGCATTAAATCGCCAAGTTTACAATCAAATTCATCCAGCTTGGACAAATCGCTCAGGATTACCAGAGGATTTAGTGTATCGTTTAGGTGTAGCTGCCGATGGTAGTGTCGTTGGTTATAAAGCAGTAAATCAAAAAGCTAGTAACGCAATCGAGAAAACACCACTGCCTAAACTACTTTATAATCCTGCTAATCGCGTCCCTAATGAACCTATTGCTCAATTCAAAGTCGTATTTACCCAAAAAGGGTTTCTAGAAATTAGTCCCTGGTTAGGATACGCTAAAACACCGGAAGTAACTGGCGAAAAAATTACTGATACCAGTAAAATTAAGGATTTAAATCAAAAGCTGTATAGTACAATTCGTCAAAATTGGAGTGTTACTCCTACCTTTGCTAACGATTTAAAATATCGAGTAGCGGTGAATAAAGAAGGCGTAATAGCTGACTATGAACCACTTAATCAAGTTGCTTTTGATCATTTCCGGGAAACTCCTCTACCTCAGATGTTTCAATCAGTTTATGGCTCAAATGTAGCTGCACCTGATAACAAACAACCTCTAGCTCATTTTCAGGTAGTATTTACACCCAAGGGAGAATTAAAAGTTATGCACTGGAAGGGATACAAATAATTGTCAGTTGTCAGTTGTCAGTTGTCAGTTGTTCTTTGTTCTTTGTTTGGGAAAAAATTTTTTCTTCTTCCTCCTGACTCCTGACTTACATCACGCTGCGCTATCACGGAAAGATTTTTCCAGTTATGATATTCAAAATTTTGGCAAATTTTTTCATATTAGTAATTATAGCTGTTTGGGTAGTGGCGATCGCTCTAATTTCTGTCCAAAATGCTACTCCTGTATCTTTACAGTTTTTGGTCTTTCAATCCGTACAAATTCCCTTTGGTTTGATGTTAGCTTTTAGTGTGGCTGTCGGTTTATTAGGTACAGCAGTTTTGCAGCCCCTCTGGGGTTTGGGAGAGTCTCAATCTAGAATAGATGAAGATGCAGAGTTTTTTGTTGATGATGAGGATTTTTAGTAGGGGAAACCCCGCCCTCAAGACTTTTGCTTTTAGATAGTTATTCTGGGTAGCGTTTTGATGTATGCAAAATTCGCAGAATTTCTACCGTTTCTTCCTTAACTTGGTAAATAATCATATACGGTGAATTAGAAATTATCAATTCTCTTGTACCGTCAACTCTTCCAGATTTTCCCATAAAGGGATAATTTTCTAATTGATTAGCAGCATTTTGAATTTTTAAGATTAATTCCTGTGCTGCGGTAGGATTTTCTGGGAAAACGTAATTATGCGCTTGTTTTAAGTTACGCAGCGCCTGACGTAGCCATTTAACCCGCATGGTTAAGTTTAGCAAATGTGGCTGTTACTTCTTCATCACTGGCAAAATCTCCAGCCTCCGCTTCTGCAATACCTTGGTGTATTTCTTTGATTTGCCATTGATACATTTCTAAGTAAGCGTTTACTGCTTCATTAAGAATATAACTTCTATCGCGGTCTATGCCTTTCGCTAATGCGTCAATGGCGGCTTTTTTGCTGCTGTCTATTCTAAATGTAATGTTTTCTTTACTCATGGTTGTGTAAATCTCATTTGTATTGCATTATATTATATC
>NZ_JADEWA010000326.1:0-6202 GCF_015207865.1 Dolichospermum sp. LEGE 00246 | reverse complement strand
ATACATAAGTAGGTTGGCGTTGAAAATTGTCGTTATGGCAAGGCAAAAGGCAAGAGTGAAGAGGGTTTGGGCGATTTTACGTTTCTTTACACAGTTTGGTTTTATTGTGTTCACCTACTTAGACAAATATAAATAAACATGAAAGAAATAGAAAATGGTAATGTTAGCCGCTATTGCAGACCGATTGATTTAGAAGATGGAATAGTAAAAAGTCATGCTTTTGCAAAACGAACAGAACGTAACGAAAAATATTTGTCTGTCTATTTACTTGAATTTTTTCAAAAAGAAACTGAACTAGAAAATATTTTAGAAGTTAAAGCATACATGGCAAAAAATTACAATCTCAAACCTAATGGTTGTTTTGCGGTTGTTAATATACAACAATCTAAACAATATATTCTGGAAGAAATATCATCACAAATTTACTATCGAGAAGAAAAATTGCCTCATTGTGGTATTTTTCATGATGCTGATGATCTTTTAATTTCTAAGTTACTTTCTGAGTGCGTTCAGAAGAATTATCTTATTAAAGATATAACTGACTAAAAAAATGGTAATTAGAGTATTTACATATTTAAAATTCAGCCGTCAGCTATCAGCAAGAATTGAATTTATATAGCGTTTCCCAGTCTAATGAGGTACAAAATTATCTGTGTTCATCTGCGTTTATCTGCGTTTGATTCTGACTTCTTGTACCTCACTTGCATAGGAATTACTATAAGCATTCTGAATATTATTTACTGATGTCAGTCTCCCTACTTGAAAACCCCTAAAATCCGGTTTCAGCTGAATGCTGACCACTGATAGCTGAATGCTTACGTCTTGAACAGCTACTTATGCTTAGGTTGAAAATTCGGCAGTTCTACAGATGCTAAAGATTTGCGTCCCTTGGGTGGTCGTCGTGGATAAATCAATGGTGAAGGCGACTTATTGTCAGATTTATTATTAGATGTATGATCATCCAATAAATCCGGCAAAATATCGTTAGTGGGTAAATTTGATGCTGTTGCTGGGGAATTGTCTAACCAATAATCTTCCATTTCCTCAGTATGGATCTGATGGCTGCGGAAATGAGAAACCACTGGTAATTCCTGTACTAGTGATATGGTAAAATCTTCCTTTCCCGAATTTTCAGTATTAGGATAAGGATCAATTTCCATCTGCAAATCCTGTTGAATGATGATTTCTGGTTGTGGATGATTTTCTGAATTAGATACTAAAGCCTCTAAAATAGATGTGTCACCTTGATGAATATTTGCATCTGTCCCTGTTCCCTGGTCTGTTTCTTCAGATAATGGTGTAATAAAAAAGCGATGAATTATCCCTTCCAGTTGTTGGTCTAGAGATAATAGTTCAGAATCATCTCCAGTTGTTGAGGGCATAGTTGCTTCATTAACCTGTATAAGATCAGAAATGACTGGTTCTGGATGATGGGTATAGTTTTCCGAAGTTGTCACTGTAGACTTAACCCAAGAACTATTGACAGACTCATTCACAGAATCTGTTTCCCCTGTCCAAGGTCGAATAGGTTGAGCGTTGGGAAACAAAGACCGGGCTTTTCTGGAGAATCGGGTTTGTTTGTGGATGACATCATGGGGATGATGGATATGATCCTCCAGGTTCTCATGGCTAGGAATGGGAGTATCTAGACATTTTTCCAAAGCCGATTTAAACTGCATGGTCTGTCGTTGTTGACGCATTAGTCTAGCCCGCAACTCACGACAGGTATTTTCCGAGTGTAATAGCTGCTGGGACTCTTGACTGTAGTTAGCTTGCAGAAGCGAACATTCTCTTTCCAAATGTGCTAACCGCTGTTGGCTAATTTGCAAATTAGCTTTATAATTTTCAATACAAATTTCTTGTTGTTGAACTGTTTGGACAGATGTTTCTAACTGCTGATACAGGGAATGAATTTGTTCTTGACCAACGGAAAGTTCTTGATTTTGTTGGATAAACATAGATTCGGTAACAGTAGACCGAGTTTTGTGCCAATGCAAAATCTTTTCTGCTTCAGCTAATTCGGTTTTTAACTGCTCGACCTGGGCATATAGATGATTATTAGCTGTAGTTAATTCTGTATTTAACTTCAGTAATTGCTGAAATTCTAAGTTGATCTGTGCTTGTTGATCAATATTAGGTTCTGCAATCCAGTCTTGTTGGTTGCTGTCTTCCAATTTTTCCATAACTACGGTTTCACATTGACAATCTGTAGTTGGCCGATAGCGTGGCGTTAGCTTGATTAGAGGTAAATTTGTCACGGTCATATTGTTATGATTCACAAATACGTAGCCGTTATCAGTTATTTACACAAAGAAAAATTGACTCTTGATATTCGACAATTGTTAATTATCAGTTGGCAATTGTCAATTACTTAAGGTAGCCAATGGGGATGAAAGCCCACTAATGGCAGTTGTTCTGGTTTAATATCTATGTTGATATTATCAGGGATGGGTAGCAAAGGCATTAACCAAAGACTACTACTAGCAATGGGTTCGCCGTCATCTGTTTTTAAAGTGTTAGCGGGTAGTTGGGCTGTGTTGTTGGTCACGGGAACTACTTGGTCAAATAAGAAGCCTAAACCGTCGGGGGCTAAATGGGTTTGCACATTGCGTTGAGCAGCGGGTAAGAGTAGCAATGGTTTTTGTACTCCTGTTTTTAGGTTAATGGATACCAAGTAAGGCTGTTCTATGTATTGTTCTTTAGAAACCAGTTGTGTAACTAAGCAGTAAAGGTTAGGGGAGGCTGGGTCAAACTGACAGCTAAGAATTGAGCCTGTTGTTTTTAATAGTTGTTTTTGTACGCCTTGGTTGGTGACTAAAAACAAATCTCTTGTATAGTCGGTGTTAAATTTGACCATTGCTGCCTGTGAACCGTCTTTAGAGAAGGCTTGTACTAAGCCAAATTGAGGCAGAAAATCCAGGGGTTTACTGCTGTTACCTTCTAAGGATACAATTGCTGTTCCCTGTCCTTGAGAAACGGCTACGGCTTTGCTGTCGGGTGTAATCAGAAAATCTCCACCTGGTTGTCCTTGTAATCGTTTGGGGGTGGGTTTTTCGCCGGAATTGTCATTTTGGGTAGATAAGTACCAGAGGGCAAAGTCACCGGGATTATCTCGTTTACCTCTTTGAATAACGATCATTTGTCCATCTGCGGAGAGGTCAAATTTGAGGTTTTGATATTCTTTGTTATCTAAAATTAGGTCAACTTTACCTGGGGCTGCTGTTTCTTGACCAATTTGATTAGGTATGCCTGTGGTTACTGTATAAAGTTGGGCGGAGAGGAGGTCGGGATTTTTGGCGGAACGGGCGGAGAAGAGGATTTTTTCACCATTGGGGAATGGCTCAAAATCCATAACAATTAAGTCTTTGGGAGTAAGGACTTTTTTTTGTTCTTGGGTTAAATTATAAAGTACCAACTGCCCTTGGATTTCTGGCGCAGAGCCAATATAAAGGATGGCGCGATTGCGGGTGGTGAAGTTCCCTGTAAAGGGCTGCATGACGCGGTTTTTCCCTTCGGCTTGAGAGTATTTATCTTTGCCTTGTTCTAATTTGACTTGGTACGTTGTTCCGTAGGGGGCTGGGGTGAGGAGGGTATAGACCATTCTTCTGCCTGTCCAACTAATTTTCCCGGCTAGGGGTGGATCTATTTTTAAGTTCTCCTCAATGCTTTTGAAGTCCATTGGCCGACTAAAGGTGAGGGAGAAGGAGAGATCCTCAGCGCCGATTTGTTGGTTTTCCCAGGTAAAGTTGCGGACGCTAGGTTTGACTACATCGCCTTTCCAGATGATCAATCCGATGAGCATACTCAGGAGGAGCATGACTGCGATCGCAATTCCGTCTAATGGTTGTATAAGTTTATAGGATTTGCTCATCTAACGATTTTGGATTTTGGATTTTAGATTGATGATCCTGACTAATAACTGTAAGGGTTTTGAGGTTGGGGAATTTTTTTAATAGAGTTGGCTTTGATTGTTAATTGACGTTTTTCGGCGACTGTTTGTGTGGTCATTTGTCCTTCTATTTCTAACCATGTATCAGGCGGATACTGTTGCCGTGTTCCAGATATTTGGACTGGTAATCCCACGGGATAAGCATCTGCGGCACAACAACTGAGAACAAATCTGGCTAAAAATATATATTCCTCACTGACGTTAGGTTGATGAATCACAAATCCCTGAACTTTTGCCTTTTGCCCTGTGTATGCGTCCGGTTCAGGATAGACATTCAGTGTGCGTACCCAGTCTACAAGCGATCGCTCTTCTGGGCGAACTGTAGCCCGAAATGCTTGAGGTTGAGCGCGACTAGCACCTGTTGATTCAGTGACACCCCGATCTAGGGCTGTTTGACTAGCAAAGACACGGGGTGTAATCATTAACCCTAAAATTGCCGTTGTTAGTAGTAAAAAACTGCCCCAACCAGGGGGAAATAAGTTAATATGCCCAGGATTAGATATTTGGGGACGGTGACGGTTTTTCCACAGTTGCAATCCCTTAGAGAAACCAATGATTAATAAAGCTATTCCAGCTACAACTACTAACCAAAAAAAGTCCGGGTGGATTAATAAGTAGAGTTTGCCTGTTAGCCAATATTTCAACATGAGAATACCCCAAGCTGTAATGGCTAATACATCTAGCCAAGGGATGAGTTTATTTGGGGCTTTAGTTTGGGAATTCAGCATTTTTGGGTGTCACAGATGATAGAGGCAGGGGGCAGGGAGTAGATGAACAGAAATTATTGACTACCTTTTTCTTAATCTTCAGTTACTATATTCTCACTTTCCCCAAGTTTAAACCCTATACCTCACACCCCACATTTCCGAGGTAAAGGAGAAAATTTTGATGAAAATGGGACTGAATCTCAATTAGATGACGTGCAGATTCAGAAATAAGGTGAATAAGAGCGTCAATTGTCCAGCTAAGAAAAATAGATAGATCAGGGCTTTTGGCTTAAAAATTGATAGCATCAAACCAATACCTTTAATATCAATCATCGGTCCAAATACTAAAAATGCTAACAATGACCCGCTAGTAAAAGTGGAAGCAAAAGATAGGGCAAAAAAGGCATCAACTGTAGAGCATATTGATACAACTGCTGCTAATACTAGCATGGCTAAAATTGAGCTAATTGGCCCAGCCCCAAGACTAAGAATCAAGTCACGGGGGGCTAAAACTTGGGTAGCGGCAGCGATCGCACTTCCTAATACCATGACTCCGCCTAATTCCCGGAGTTCTTGGACAATATTATCTAAGAGGGAGCGGAGTTTCTCTGATAAGGGTTTACTGAGGTTAGAAATTGCAGCAACTTCACTGTAATTATTGTCTATGCGTTGTGATGCTCCTGTTCTGCCGCCGAGAATATATGTTCCTGATTGCAATAAATTCGGTGTATTAGTTTGGGGTTGTAATTGAGATTGTTGTCCCCTGCGGTTTGTTTTCGGTGGTGCTGGGGGGTTAAATTTGAGATAACGGGCGATCGCTGGCTGGAGAAAAGGAACTAAATCTGGTTGAAAACTGAAGATAAAACCAATAATAGTCGCAATAGCCAGGGAAAATACCACTCTTAACACTACTATTTCCGGTTGATCACGGAATGCGCTCCAAGTTGACCAAATTACAATGGGGTTAATTGTTGGTGCTGCTAATAAAAAGCCAATTGCTACTGGTGTGGGTACTCCCTGCATCAATAACCGTCGTGCCACTGGCACATTACCACATTCACAAACTGGAAACAAAAAGCCGATCATACTGCCAAATAAAGCCCCCAACAGGGGATTTTTGGGCATTTTCTCCACCAATTTACTTTCATCAACAAATAGTAGTAATAGACTGGATAAGAACACACCCAGCAGTAAAAATGGCATCGCCTCCACTAGTAGACTGAGAAATATTGTAAAACCATTGTTCAGTTGATTCATGGGCGTTGTATTCAACAGCAGTTCTGAGTTTTAGGGTTTTGTTTTGTCATCTTATTTTTGAGTCACCTATACGGGGATCATTGATGAAACTACTAAAAGTCGATCTCATTATAGTCAGGCAATTATAGCAGTCCCCAATAATTTGTGAAAAAATTCTCTGTTTTTTAACTTTTATTTGGTGAATTTACAACTTAGAGACAATAAATACATACACCAGAATTCAGGTAAACTGAGGCGGAGTAAAGGCTTTGTCTTGTATCTTTCCCCCAACTCCCCAACTCCCCAACTC
>NZ_JADEWA010000325.1:0-6222 GCF_015207865.1 Dolichospermum sp. LEGE 00246 | reverse complement strand
ACGGCGCTGTAATTGCGGAAAGAGTGAAAGAGAAGGATTTCAACATTGGTTTCAATGCTTCTACCAACGAATTCGTTGATATGTTGGAAGCTGGTATTGTTGACCCCGCTAAGGTAACTCGTTCTGCACTGCAAAATGCAGCTTCTATCGCTGGTATGGTGTTGACAACCGAATGTATTGTTGTTGACAAGCCAGAACCTAAAGATGGCGCTCCTGCTGCTGGCGCTGGTATGGGTGGCGGAGATTACGACTACTAGAATCTTTTGCTACTTTTAAATAAATGGCCGCTTCCGTAAGGGGGCGGCTGTTTTTTTGGACATCGAACCACAGAGGCACAGAGGACGCAGAGAGAAGATTTTGTTTAAGTTCAACTCAAAGTTAAAAGTTTATCTAGTTTACGTTTTAATTCTGGAGATGTCATTAATGGATTATAAATTTCCCCCTTGTAGGGTTGCCAAACATAACCAGAACTAAACGGTTGGAAACCTGGTAATGTTTCTCCTTCCGGTGCAAGTGCTGTAGATAAAACTAATCCTGGAATAGATAAATTAGGTAAATCTTCTATTAGTTCACTATAGGTTCTAAATTCATCAACTTCTACACCAACTAAAGCATAACGAAAGCTAGAATTAAACTTTAGAGCTTCATAGAATAACAAACCTAACTCTGTCATTAAATAAGCACTTTCAGGGCTATATATTCCCACTTCGCTAACATTATCTGAGTAAACCCGTTCAGGGTAAACCCGACACCACCAATTGTTTTCTATATCTTGAAAAATGTCTGTGCGACACGTGCGAAACACATAAGTACTACGATTTATGAGTACCCATTGATATCCTCTTATTTCCCCAAAATATTGAGCAAATTCCTTAGCATTACTTTCATCAGAGCCACACTCTGCTGATAAACTAAATATCCACGCCATACCTGCCTCCTATTTAGTTCTAATCAATTCTTTCCCAATAATCTTGGGTATTTGCCAAGGCTAATTCGTACCTTTCTAGTAACATTGTAATTCTTGGCGAAATGCTAACGTGGGTTGGGCTATCCTGAACAGCTTGTAAATCTCCAGAGATGTTACTGTCATCAATTTGCCACAGGGGATCTTTTCCATATCCACCAAATTTAGCAGGTTTACGAGGTGCTGGTAAAGCTTCAATGGACAAGGAAACGGACATTCCCTTTTTCTCCTCCCTGAGTGCAACAGCAACCAGTTTTTCTCGAACTTCACGATCTAACTTTGGTAACAAATAGCCATTCTCATCTAGATGACCTACGGGCATTTGCTCAACATTTATATCAATACCAAGTCTAACACCTAATAGTCTGGCACTTCGACCAATTTTGGGCTTACCATTTTCGTCTGTCATGCCCCGATAGTAGAGTTTTACCATTAACTAATATTAGTATATTCGGACAGAATGAATATTATCATGTCGTTTCAGGGATTTTTCACCAATTTACCGATCCTAAAACTCAGGTTTTGTTCGGGTTTTTCGAGTTTGAATAATCGCTGCTTCTGGAAAGGGTTGGCTGTTTTTTGTTGTTAATGGTTAATTTTTAGCTCAAAAATCCCAATTTAATAATATAGTGAATGAAGCTTGAACTTTAAGTTTAACAAGTATGGAAGATTACCAGGCAGCTTTTATGGAGCGCCATACTGACACTGAAACACTAAACCCTCTTAGGAAAGTTGGAGCTATGCACTTCGGTGGTGTAACCATTGAGTGCTTACTAAAAGCAATTATTTGTAATACTCTACCTGGAGTTACAAGTCAAAACTTGAGGACACATAGTTACACAGAACTTCTTAAACAACATAATAAACTTAAATCTAGAATTGATAATTTTTCAGAAGCAAGGAAATGGCTTGATCAAGTTGAAAATCCAATGGGTCAACATTTCATAGATATGCGTTATTCTAGTCTTGAACCTGATGAATTAAATTACAAACGCTGGTTACACGCATACATAAGTATCAAAAGTTGGTTGTTAAACCAAGCTACTCGACTTTAAAGAGGTGAAAAATGCAAGAAAATTGGCAGATTTTGCTAAAACAGCAGATTAAAACCGAGTATGTAGAGAATTCACAAGAATGGGTTGATGTAAATATTTCTACATCCGGTTTATTGAATTTGACTATTGTAAGCGATCGCTTTATAAGTTTATCTATTCCTCAACGTAAAGAACAAATTTCTAACTTACTTCAATCACAAGTTCCTCATTTATCTCCTGGTTTTCTCTCCCTATATACACTTCAAGAAGCTGAATCACTTAATATTTCACCACCACAGATTTTTGATCCAGCATCAATACATACTTGGCAAGATTTAGCTATCCAAGCAGCAAACCCACAAAACCAAGCAACAGCACCTCAGCGCGAACTTAGTCTACCCAGAACAGTAACATTTTATTCCTTTAAAGGAGGAGTAGGACGCACTACAGCATTAACTCATGTTGCTTGGATTTTAGCAATGCGGGGACGTAAAGTTGTGGCTGTAGATTTAGATTTAGAAGCACCTGGTCTAAGTACGGCTTTTAACCTGCAACCACAACCAAAATATGGAATTGTTGACTATTTTTATGAACGTTCCTATTTACCAGAAGGAATAAAGCCGAATATTTCCATTACTGAAATATTTGGTGAAGTAAGAATACCAAACGCTAAAGGAAGATTATTTGTTGTTCCTGCTGGTTGTCTTAGTCTTGATTATATTTCTAAAGTTGATGATCTTCATGCTAATACTGTTATTGATGGAGATCAAAATCTTTGGACTGTTTTCAAGCGGAAAATTTACGAACAATTAAAACCTGATGTTATATTAATTGATTCGAGAACGGGAATTAATCAATGGGGAGCTTTATCATTAATTCAAGCTGCTAATGAAGCAATTATTTTTCTTTTTCCTAATGAACAAAATAAACAAGGAATAGAATTACTATTGCGTTCGCTAAACACTCTAAAAAATCTATCAATCAATTTTGTTTTTTCTCCTGTTCCTGATGTTAGCAAACTTGACAAAGTAAACGAGATTTATAAATCTTTTCTAGATCAAATAAAAATATCCACAGATGAAGAATTTGAAATAGATGATAATGATCCATTAGAACTACCAGAACCTTTAGTAATTCCCTATCTTCAACCCATTGCTTTAGCTGATAATTACCCTGTAAGAGCTTTACTAGATTACTATAATAAAATTGTCAATTTAATTGATGAAGAAACTGATGAAATTGACAGAACAAATATTTTAACTAATTCAGAAACACGCTGGAAAATTATCAAAAGCTTGCAATTTCCTGAAGTAAATGCTGCGGATACAGATCAAAAACAGGATTTCACCCTCCTATTCCAGCGTACCAATGATTTTGAGAAATTTTTAGATCATGCAACTTGTTTAATTAGAGGTAGAAAAGGAACAGGTAAAACTGCTCTATATTGGCTTTTTCTCAAATATAAAAGTGATGCTCAAAAACTAGCTCGTGGTAGATTAGATAATACTGTATTTTTGTCTGCACATGGTAGATATCAGGAAAGTCGTCCGACTCGTGGACAATTCCAATTTATTCATGAAAATTTACAGCAGCAGGGTGGCACATGGGAGGCTTTCTGGAGAGCTTATTTACTCCTTAGATGTCATCAGGAAAATTTATGTAATTTTCCTAAAAATAGGAAAGGTGAAAAATTTAGTGAACTGAAAAATATTATCAATAATTTACCTAAAGGAAAATGGCAATCTGAGTACAATCAAGTTTTGTTAGAATTATCTACTAACGCTATACTAAGTGAAATAGTCAATGATACCATTAACATTATTATTCATGAAGAAGCCAAAAATAAATCTCAGAAAATCTGGTTGCTTTATGATGATTTAGATGAAGATTTTCCTGAAGCAGGAGAAGTAAGACAATCAGCATTATCTGGATTATTTCAATTAGTTCAATCTTGTGATGCAAATCGCCTAACAGAAATTAGATTTAAGATTTTCTTGAGAGAAGATATATGGAATCGTTTAATTTTTGACAATAAAAGTCATTTTACTGGACGCGATATTATTTTACAATGGACTAGGGTTGACTTTTTAAGATTAGCTTTCCGTCAATCAATACAATCTCCAGATTTTAAGGATTTGGTAAATAGATTTTCTCCTATTGCTGAAGATGCAATTGATCAAACTACTGAAGATACAATTGATAAAGCTTTAGAATTGCTTTGGGGAAGTCGTCGCAGAAGAGGAGACAAAGCTAAATATTTATCCAGATGGGTTTATGAAAGATTAACTGATTCTAGTGGTACTACTTTTCCTCGTAGTTTAAGTATATTATTAACAGGTGCAAAAGAACAAGAATTAAGCTATCAAGGAAAATCATCAATTCAAACACCAACAGATCGTTTATTACGTAGTAAATCTTTAGAAATGGGATTGAAAAAAGCATCAGAAAAACGTTGTGATGAAATCAAAGAAGAATATCGTCATTTGACTAAATTTTTTGACTCTCTCAAGCAGAAACCAGCTCTTTTACCTAAAGAAGAATTACATAGCATATGGCAAGAATCAGCACATGATATAGCAGACTTTGAAGAATTTGCTTCTTTTTTAACTGAAATCGGTATTATTCAATTGCGCGAGAAAGATCAACGCTATAAATTTGCGGATATCTATGTATATGGATTTGAGATGATTCGTAAAGGTGCTGTATGAAAATATTTTTTACTTTATATCGCTAGTTATGTAGAAGTTTTCGCACGTTTACGATTTGAAAAAGATTAAAGTTAATTAGTATATTCATAGAGATATTTTATCTTTTCACAAAATACTAACTTTCGTTTTCTCTATGTTTAGAAAAAAACGGAAAAATACGTGAATATACGTTTGTGTATCAGCAGTGCTTGTATTTAAATGTATTCAATAGCATTTTTAGGATCTATCAAGTAAATAACAGATTAAAATATGGCGAAACCAAGGTATGAAGGTTATAGCGACGAAACTCCTACAAAATGCGTGCGCGAAAAATTTGGAGATACTACAGTTTACGCCCAAAATGCTAAATCACTGCTAACAAAAGCGACTGGGTTTATTGCTGCTTATGACTTTACCCTCAATCCTTATCGGGGTTGTCAATATGGTTGTAGTTATTGCTATGCTGCTGCATTTAGCCCTAATCCTAAAATGCGTCAAGACTGGGGTAAATGGGTAATTTATAAAGAAAATGCTGCGGAAATTTTAGCAAAAGAATTAGAAACTTGGTATCGAAAAAATCCCAAGCAACCTCCCAGAATTTACATGAGTAGTGTCACAGATCCTTATCAACCTTTGGAGTCTAAACATCAATTAACTCGCAGTTTATTAGAAGTAATGCTTGATTATCGGCCAAATTTAGTAATTCAAACTCGCAGTCCCATTATTACTAGAGATATTGATTATTTACAAAGGTTTCAACGGTTGCGAATTAATATGAGCATTCCCACAGGTAGCGAAGCCGTGAGAAGAGATTTTGAACCCCGTTCTCCTAGTATTAAAGCCAGATTAAATGCTATTACTAAAATCAGACAAAGTATTGATAGTTTTAAAGGTTTTATTCCTAAAATTTCTATTACAATTACACCTTTACTTCCAACATTACTAACAGATGAAGATGCTTTTATTAAGAAATTAGCTATTGCAGATAGAGTAGTAATTCAAGATTTTCATCCTAATAATAATCGTTCTCTTGTCGCCGGAACTCGTCAAGAAGCTGAAGAAATTAAACAAAAGTATGCTTGGTGGTATAATTCTGAGAGATTTAGTTATCAGAGATTTAAAGAAAAGTTAGTCTCTCAGCTTCCGGGTGTAGAAATAAAAGAAGGAAAAGACGGGTTTGGTTATGAGTAATTTTATTATTAATTGGTGGAGAAGTCAGCAATTTAAATCAGCATTACAGCGTGGTGATACCCGAAGTGCTGTACAAATTTTGCAAGAGATTCAAAAATCGGGAGCAAGTTTTTCATGGTTAGAGAAACTATTTAGGGATAAACTGCAACTTGAACGAAATTTACAGGAAAATAAACACGAAACTGCAAATTTAAGAAACCAAATAACAGCAGCAAAAGAATCAAAATCTCATCTGTTATTAAATCCAAATGCAGAATTTATTAAGTTTATATATCAAGCTTTTAAATTAGTGGATCATGATGAATATAAACTCCAAGCAACAGGAATTGATGAGAGTATATTTGAT
>NZ_JADEWA010000324.1:0-6237 GCF_015207865.1 Dolichospermum sp. LEGE 00246 | reverse complement strand
ATCTAATTGATAATCAGGCAATTTTGAAGATAAAAGAGTTAGTGAAAAAAGCTGGTATTCAAGTAAATATTAGTCAAGCAAATCCTTTATCTGGAGATCCAAACAATTGCTATGATGTTGATTTTATCCCATCAGGGACAGGTAAAAAACATATAGTTAATTTTATTTTACAGCAGACAAATGTAAGCTATCAAAACTCCATAGCTTTTGGTGAAAGTGGTAATGATATTGAAATGCTGCAAACTGTTAGACATGGTTATTTAGTTGGAAATGCAACCAGCGAAGCTAGGAAATTACATTTTCAAATAGCAGAAAATGAATATGCTAAAGGAATATTATCTGTATTAAAAACACTTATTAAATAATCAAGAGTCATGAGTCAGAATGTTTGATATATTACATCCCACATTCCGCAATTATGAAACGCCATATTTTTGGTATTTTTTGTGTAATCCTGAAAAAGCTGAATTGTTTATAACTCAATCAGTCTTAATCATATTTACATAAGAGTAAAGCCACCGTTAATACATAAATATTGCCCTGTAACAAATCTGGACTCATGACTGGCGAAATAAAGCACTGCTTCAGTAATATCCTGTGGAGTACCCCATTGCTGCATGGGAATTCTGACTTGGTAAGCGTCTTTTTTTTCTTGAGGAACGTTTTCATGGCGTTCTACGGGTATCCAACCGGGAGCAACTGCATTAACTGTAATACCAAAAGGCGCTAATTCGGTGGCCATGCTGCGTGTAAATCCCAGTTGTCCATTTTTGGCAGTAACGTAAGCACTGAAGTTATTAACTGAGCGGAAACAAACGTCACTACTAATATTAATAATTCGTCCCCATTGTTTTTGTTTCATGGAGGGTAAACAAATACGAGTTAATAAGTAGGGACTTTTGATAAAAAAATCCAGCATGGTTTGGAAATCTTGCCAGGTGTATTCCTCAAAGGGGATCTGGGGTTGGTTTCCTGTGGCATTTAACACCAAAATATCTACTGCACCCAGTTGAGAGGCGATCGCTTCATAAATTGCTGCTACATCTTCTTCTTGGGTAACATCCCCACGAACCAAAATAGCTTGGCAACCTTGTTGTTCAAGTTCAGCTAAAGCCTGTTTAGCCCGTGATTCGTTATTGCTGTAATTGATTGCTACCTTAGCACCTGCTTGTCCCAATTTGAGAGCGATCGCTTTCCCTAAACCAGCAGAACTTCCTGTAACTAAGGCCACATGACCATCTAAAGAAAATGACATTTAATTGCTAACCCCTGATGAAAATAATGAAATAAACTTAGACAACGGCAAATTTTTGTAATACTTGAGACAAGTTATTTAAACTCTCTTTCGTTCCCTGCTCAACATCTGATGTTTCTTCATATTCAACCACCCAATATCCCTGATAACCTGCATTTAATAGTTCTTTAATAATCGGTTCCCAGACAATTTCTCCCTCTCCAAAAGCACAGAATTGAGGACTATCATTAACCCATTGCACATCTTTCCAATGACTATAATTTACCCAAGGAAGAATATAGCGGAGTGCCATCAAAGGATCAGTTCCCTGATTCAAAAAATTAGCGGGATCATAGTTAATACCAACAGCAGGACTTTTAATACCTTCCATCATTCTGGCCACTCTTTGTCCGGTTGCAGTTGGTCCACCATGATTTTCAATCGTTATTTGAATTCCTCGTTCTTCGGCGTAATCACCGATTTTATTAAAAGCATAATGCAACAGAGGAAAAACATCTGGGAGAATATAATCATTTCTGTGATCACCAGACAATAATCTGACAAATTTTGCCCCTAATTTTTCAGCACTATCAACAAAACGCTCTACTCTTTTAATTTCTGTTTCTAACTCATTTGCATCTGAGAGTGTAAAATTATTTCTTCCTGCTATACAAATAATATCTACTCCTGCTTCTTTAGCCCAATCAGCAATTTTAGATACTGCTTGATCATCACCATCATGTAAAAGATGTTTGGGTGCTTGGGGATGAGCATTCACTTCTACTGAACGAATGCCTTGGTTAGCTATCCAGTGGAAATATTCAGGTATTTCCACTTCTCTCCAGCCCCAAGCAGCACAGCCAATATTTAGTGAATTAATGTTAGACTTTAGCATATTTTTGATTTTGGATTTTAGAAATGATGTGTATAGCTTAGAGGGTAAGCTGTCGTGTATTCAAAATGCACAACAGCAAGTCAAAAGTGAAGAAAATTTGAGGCTTATTTATTGATAGAATAACTTAATGTTTTCACAAACTTGCTCAAGTTCCTGAACGGTTAGTCCTGGATAAATAGGTAAACTCAGGATGCGGCTTGCTTGCATTTCTGCGACAGGAAAACTCCCTGCTGGATAGCTTAATTCTTTACCTGCTGTAGATAGATGAATTGGCACTGGATAATGAATTGCTGTACCGATACCGCGATCGCTCAAAAATTGACGCAATTGATCACGCCGTTCAGCTTGAATAACAAAGGTGTGGTAAACGCATTTTTCCCACTCTCGTTCCCATGGCATTATGATTTGAGGAATACCCGCAAGTTGACTTTGGTAATAGTGAGCATTTTCTTGACGTTGCTGTGTCCATTCCTGGAGGTAACGCAATTTAACTAACAGAATAGCTGCTTGTAGAGTATCTAAGCGAGAATTATGAGACCACATCACACAGTCATCACGAGTTCGTAAACCAATATTCCGCATAATTTTTAACTGGTCATACAGTTCGGAATCATCCGTTACTATTACTCCTCCATCTCCACAAGCATTTAAGTTTTTCAGGGGGTGTAAACTGAAACAACCCACTATTCCCAAAGAACCTACTCGTTGACCTTGATACTCAGCCAGTACAGATTGGGCGGCATCCTCCACTACAGCTATTCCATTTTCCTGGGCAATATCTAAAATTGGTTTCATGTTACAAGGTCTTCCCGTCAGATGTACAGGGATAATTGCCTTTGTTTTGGGAGTAATAGCTGCGGCGATTTTAGTTGGATCAATATTGTAATCATCGCCCACATCAACGAATACAGGTTTAGCACCAAGTATGCGAATACAGGTAGCTGAAGCCACGAAAGAATTAGGGACAGTAATAACTTCATCACCAGAACGAATACCAAGTGCTTTGAGTGCAAAAATTAAGGCATCTGTCCCAGAATTAACACCAACTGCATAACGAACGCCACACAATTGAGCAAACTGACGCTCAAACTCTGCAACTTGCTCGCCTAAAATAAAGTTGCCATCATCAAGGACTTCACCCATTGCTGCTAGTAACTCAGACTTTATGGCAGCGTGTTGACTTTTAAGATTAACGAAGGGTATTTGATTAATGGTTAATAGTTGTGACATTTTTAATATCCCAATATATTGATAACGACTTCACGGATGTAACCAGACTGACGATGTTCCCAGATATAAATATCTTGTAAACGTCCTAGCTGCAAAAGACCTTGAGCAATCGGAACTTGTTCAGAGGTATGGGTAAGGGCAGAGCGAATATGTGCCGGCATATCATCTAAACCTTGTCCGGCTAAAAGATATTGACCATTTTCGGGAACTAACTTCGCAAAAAAGGTTTCCACGTCGGGTTTGGCATCTTCTTCTTGAATCAATAAACTGGCGGAAGTATGACGGATAAAAAGGTTACAAATTCCTGCTGTAATTTCCGATTCTGTAATGACTGCTTGGACTTGGGGCGTAATTTGACATAGGGATTTACCAGTAGTTTGTACCTTGATTGATTGTTGATAAAGTCTTATAGATGAGTTGGTCATTTTTATTCCTTTCCTAAATGCTCAAACCACGATTTTGTCTCTTGCTGAATTGTTTCTGGTGTCCAAACTGGAGCATCTCGCCAAAGTTCAATATTGGCTAACATTTCACTTACACCTTCACTTAAAGGTACTTGAGGTTGCCATTTTAAAAGAGTCGTAGCTTTGGCAATATCAGCCCAAGTACAATCAGGTTCTCCTGGACGTTTGGGAATGTGAGTAATTTCTCCTGCTAATAATTTCACCAGTGTTAAAACGCTTTCAGATTTACCAGAACCAATATTAATAATTTCGCCGGTAATATCCGATTCAGCAGCTTTGATAAAGGCTGCTACTACATCACTAACGAAGGTAAAATCTCTCGTTTGCATTCCATCTCCAACAACAGTAAAAGGGGTTTTCGCTAGTTTTTGAGCTAAAAATACGCCAAATACTGCACCATAAGCTCCTGTGGTTCTGGATCTTGGTCCATACACATTAAACAATCGTAAAGAAAGGGCTGGAAGTTGATAAACTTGCGCCCAGTGCATGACTAATTGTTCACCTAAATATTTTGTTAAGCCGTATGGATGTTTAGGATGACAAGGATAGGTTTCTGATGTGGGATATTGATTAGGAATACCATAGCAAGTGGAAGAAGCTGTGTAGATAAATTTTTGGATTTTAGCAGTACGACAAGCTTCTAAAAGGACGAATGTACTATGTAAATTGGCATGATAATATGCTCCTGGATTTTGGATTGAGGGAACTAAATCAGCTAATCCTGCTAAATGAAATACCCAGTCAATATCTGTTAATATGGATGGGGAAATATCAGCAACATCTTGCTCAATAAATGTAAATGTGGAATAGGTTTGAGCCACTTTTAAATTATCCGTTCTTCCTGTCACCAAATTATCTAAACCAACGACACTATGACCTGATTTGAGGAGGAGATCACACAAGTGGCTACCAATAAAACCAGCAGCACCAGTGACTAAGCAATGTTTAGGAGAATTTAATTTACTGTTCATACAAAATTAATAATCTGTTAGTCAAAATTTAAATTTTCATCAAGCTTTATGATCATCTAATTTACATTATCAAATTCTATTTTTTGTCATTTTATCAACCATTCTACTTAATTCTTCACAATTGACAATGATATCTTCATTCTTTACCTCACAAAACATACAAGCATAATCGAATCCTAATCCTTTAGCAACTGTATAATAGAAATGGCTAATTTTCTGACCAAAAAGTTCAATTAAATTTAAATTTTGGGAGAAAATAATATTTGTTACTCCACCACCATGAGGAGCAATAATAAATTTAGCTTGAGCAAACAATTTTACTTGGTCAGCAAAATCTAAATCTTCTAGAACATAAGGTACAAAATCCATTTTATCGAGAGTATTGCTTACTTCTTCTTCATTCAAAATGCGGCGAGCATTTGCTTTTTTACGAGAAATAAAAATATTGGGACTCAAAACCAGATTTGGATTTGCATAAGTATCTACGTTACTAAGAATACGTTCTCTTACCCAATGACAAGCTTTGATAGAAATACGTCCTCCTTCACGTCTTTTAGAGCAAATAACTAATTCATTAACTTTAGCTCTATATCCATTCCATTGGATATAATTTTCTAGACCATAACCCATCAATTCTAAAGAGCGAATTTTCCAACTAGGAATATCTTTATCAATTATTAAGACTGGTTTTTTACCTGTTTTTTGAGAATAATATTCAAGGACTTCTAATCTAGTTAAAGCCTCATAAATCCAATGAGCATATAAATGACTCCAATAATTAACAAATGAACAAGCTAAATCAAAATGTTCTATATTGGCTATAGGGGCAATATATTGAGAATTGAAACCAGCCTTCATTGTAGAAATAGCAGTGTGTTCTAAAACATCTACTCTATCTAAAACTGTTTCTAAAATAATATTCTTATCCTCAGTAAAACCAATCCCATAAATTCCCAATAACTCCACGTTTTTAACAACCACAGCAAAAGGATTAGTAAATTCAAATTTACCTTCTTTTTCTCTAAATGCTGCGGGAATTTCTTGATAACTTATAGCTGGTTCAATTTGAATAATTTCATCATATTTTAACTGATAAAGATTATTCTCTGCTTGACATTGCTGGAGTAAATCTACTCTAGTAATTAAATTGCTGTGTAGATAGTTAAATAAAATTGAATAAATCAATTTGAGAATAGGTAATTGTTCATATTCCGCTTCTAACTTAGGAATATTATTCTCCATTTTATCTTTCTCCATCTCCTCAGTCATCGTGATGAGATTTTCGTCAATGTATCTCAATAAAATAGGATATATGAGTTTAAATATTAGCAATTCTTGAACATAACGCCCAACTTTATTCATCTGCTTGTAAATCTCTCTGTTTTGTATAGGACAGCAAAATAATTTGCTTGTTTTTTAGTAAAAGTTTAGTAAAATTTAATG
>NZ_JADEWA010000323.1:0-6263 GCF_015207865.1 Dolichospermum sp. LEGE 00246 | reverse complement strand
TTGTATAAGAGACACCCCCTCAGCAGACCCAAAACGATAACCTCTACCATAAACAGTATGAATCATTGGTGTTTCATCCACTCCTTCTACCTTGCGACGCAACAGACGAATTAAAGCCGCAATCACATTACTATTAGGTTGCTCCTCATTTTGCCATAAATGCTGCAAAATTTGACCATGAGTCAGTAATTGTCCCGAATTTTCCATGAAGTATTGTAACAACTGACTTTCTTTTTGAGACAGTTCTATCATTCTTCCGTGACGATAAGCTATTTGATTTTCTATATCAAGTTCTAAATCTGCTACAACTAACTTTCCTTTTGTACTACTATAAGATTCTGTACCAGTACGACGTAACAAAGCCCGGACTCTTGCCAGTAATTCCCGTAATTCAAAAGGTTTGACTAAATAATCATCAGCACCTGCATCCAAACCTTGAACTCTGTCATCTAAAGTATCTTTTGCCGTTAGAAATAGCACAGGAGTTATTTTCCCTTGCCGACGTAATTCCTGACAAATCTCTAACCCCGTTTTTCCCGGTAACATCCAGTCTAAAATCAGTAAATCATAACTGCCTATTGCCGCTAAATTACTGCCACTTATTCCATCATCAGTAGCATCAACACTGTAACCTTCACGGGTTAACAGACGACTTAAAGGGTCAGTTAGTTCGACTTCATCATCAACTAATAAAATTTTCATATGTTAGTAGTGAGTAATATAGATATATTCTCAATATAGTGAACTGCAAACACATCAAGAATACCAAAAAAAAGAATGTTAACTGTTGCCATACCAAAAGGGGAACTACTTAAACCTAGTCTCCGCATATTACAATCTGTAGGATTAGATTTTAGTGCTTTTTTAGAATCAGGCAACCGCCAATTGCAAATTCCTGATGCCAGTGGACAAGCAAAAGCGTTGTTAGTCCGAGCGCAAGATGTACCTGTTTATGTAGAATATGGTCAGGCACAATTGGGAATTGTCGGCTACGATGTCCTGAGAGAAAAACAGCCTCAAGTTGCCCAATTAGTGGATTTAAAATTTGGATATTGTCGGATGTCTGTGGCTGTAAAAGCTACCAGTTCCTACAAATCTCCTTTAGATTTACCTGCTCATGGTCGAGTTGCTTCTAAATATGTAAATTGTGCGCGAGAATATTTCCAAGGTTTGGATTTACCAATAGAAATTGTCCCCTTATACGGTTCTGTGGAATTAGGTCCAATTACCGGAATGTCGGAAGCAATTGTTGATATAGTTTCCACAGGAAAGACTTTAAAGGAAAATGGTTTAATTGAAATTGCGACTTTGTATGAAAGTACAGCCCGGTTAATTGTCCACCCTTTAAGTTATCGGTTGAATACAGGTAATTTAGATCAATTAATTGAACAAATGCGATTAGGACTTCTCACAGCAGTTTAATTTAGTTTCTCAGATCCCCGACTTCTTGGATAAGTCGGGGATCTTAAATTTAGGATTTTTTGACGTTATTGACAGCACTAAGTTGATCTAAAATTGCGAGAACCTCTTGTTCAAATGCAACTTGAGCGCGGTTAGTTTTTCCGCCAATATACAAAGTTTCGCCCTTTTGTAAAGCCCAAATTTGAGAATGGGAGAAATAACTCATAACTACACCTAACATCAACAAACCAAAACCTGTATAAACAATAGGAATACCAGGATCAAATTTGATTTGTAAACCCGTGCTACCCATGATATCAAGAATTTGTAAATTTACCCCATTTACAGGGATAGACATTCCTGCACGCACAGTATTAATTAATTTACCTTGGGCATCATAAATTAATACCATACCTTGCAAATCCTTGGCTAATAGGGAAACACCTTCACTTAAATCAGGTTTAGTCGGAATCCAAGTTCCCCAAATTCTCCCTCTACCTTTGGTGTCTAACTGTACCATTGGTAATTGAAAAATTGGACTTTTATTTAATCTCACCCGAATATTAGAAATTCCCCAATCTGTTTGATAGAAAACGACACCATGATAACGGAGAGGTTTGTTAACATAAATTTTCTCATGGTTAACTTCTTGACCATCATTATTCAACACAGACATATCTGAATAAAATTGGTCAATCCCCCCCGTTGGTGTGTAATCAATCCAAAAGCGATTGACACGCACAGACCAATCTTTTAACACATCTTTAGATGACCAAGCACCAGCATCAACAATATTTTTTACCTGGAATGTATCACCGCTAGTAATCATTTCTTGAGCCATGAATCCCGTCATTGCTCCCCAAATTCCTCCCAGCAAAATAGCAACAATACCGATGTGAACAATGATCGGACCAATGCGCCCAACTATACCTTTACGGGCATAGAGAATATCATCTTTTTTTTGATTTGTTCCTTGAAATATTCGATAACTTTTTTGCTGCAAAATTGACGGAATTGATGACAAACAAACACCCTCCAATTCAGCGCTCAAAGCTAACTTTGTAAAGTTACGAGGTTCTTCGTAATATTTCCACTTCTGAGCAGCTTTGAGGGCTGGTAATTGCCGAGTAAAGGTACAAGCTGTTAAACTAGTTCCAAATAAAACTAATAAACTCAAAAACCACCAAGTTCTATATACATGATCTAATCCAACTACTTGAATAACTTTCCAAGAAAGAAAACCAAATAAAGCAGGATGTTCTGGATAATTAGATTGGTAAAAATCAGGCAATTGTCCCTGTTCAATTACTGTACCACTAACACTAAATAAGGCAATAACCAGTAATAGGATAATTGCCAACCGTAAATCAGTTAATACAGGTAAAATTTGCCGACGGATAAACCTGCCAGGGATTAACCACCAACTTAATTCTGTGGATGTTGTCTGATCTGAAGTCATTGCTTAGAAACTACCAATAGGAATGCGAGAAAGTAAAGAAAAAACACCAAAGCCGACTAATAACCCACCACTAACAGGATTGATCCAACCAGACCAACGGCGCAATTCTAATAAGTTTTTAATTGCAGCAGTAAATGTACCTGCTAGAATTAATGGAGTCACATATCCGGCTGTGTAAGAAAGTAGTAAAACAGCACCTAAAACTAAATCTTGAGTATTAGCAACCCAACCTAATAAACTAGCTAAAACTGGTGTGCTACAAGGGGAAGCGACTAACCCAAATGTTAAACCAATCAAGTATGAACGGACTCCGGCAGGTAAATCTTGAGAAATCCAATTTGTTTCATTCAAAGAAGGAAATTGTATGGGTAATGCTTCTAATAAGTTTAGTCCCATAATAATAGCGATAATGCTGACAATAATTGGTAAACCAATTCCTATCTGTCCATAGACTTTACCAACTAAACCTGCAAGGATTCCCATACCTGCTAATGTAGTTGCTAATCCCAACGCGAACCAAGTTGATTGGGCTGCTGCTTGCAAACGACTTTTAGCCTCATAACCACCAATATAGCCAATGGTAATGGGCAGCATAGATAGCATACAAGGCGTGAGGCTGGTCAGCAAGCCAGCCAGAAAAATAATGCCAATGCTGACGAAACTCAAGTGGGTGAGTTGGTTCGCAACAAGGGTGTTGGCAAATTGTTCAAGTTCATAAATGCGTGTTTCCAGAGTTTCTAGCATGGGTATATTTACGTGATAAATGCTTACTCTGCTTGAATTTTAACGTATTTTAGGTGATGAAGTCATAAAAGCAAGTATCATACTGCAAATTATACTTCCGGATTTTTGTGAAAAATTAAGGAATTTATAGTAAAGATTACCCGAAATTGGATTAATTGTCCTGACAGTTGCCTTAATGGCACATTATCATCAAATACACATTTAAAATCAAAAAGACTCATTCAGAAGGAATCTACCACCATGACTCGCAAAGCCAACAAAGTCTTACAACAATCTGGAGTTATTCCCTATCGAATTATAGATGGAAAAGTTGAAGTTTTATTGATTACCACTCGTAGCCGTCAAGGTTGGGTAATTCCTAAAGGGGGACTTTGTAAAGGTATGAGTCCCCATGATTCAGCAGCTAAGGAGGCATGGGAAGAAGCAGGAGTTGTTGGTAGAGTCACAACTGAAGAGTTAGGTAATTATAAATATCGAAAACGCGGGAATACCTATCAAGTAAATTTATTTTTACTACCTGTAGAAATAATTTTAGAAGATTGGCCAGAAGCTACCGCCAGAGAAAGAAAATGGTTAGAGGTGAATCAAGCCGCCGAATTAGTCAAGGAAACTTCACTCAAAAAAATTATTCAAAATTCATGGATATAGACACCTATCCAGAATATCCAGATCCCCGACTTCTTAAAGAAGTCGGGGATCTTATTTTAAATCATCTCAAAAGCTAAATTATGACTTTTAAGAAAATTATGAGTAAAATGATCTACTACATTTGTATTACTCAATTCTAAATTATAAAAATCTACAAACTCATGATCAAAATATGGTCCTGCGTGCCAAGTTCCTACACTTAATTTAATAAAACAATTTCCCGGAATCCGAAAAGCCGCAAGTTTTGATAATAGAGGTTCATTCGTCTCATTATCAGGTGGACAAACTGCCATTAACCAATCTTTACCCTCCAAAGAACCTAAACATTGAGTACATTTGATATGACGAGTAATTTGGTGAAATTTCCGTCCTTTTTTTTGCAATCGCATAATATAAAAACGGGGAATACCATTTTGTAAATTTAACTGTGCATCTTCTTGATCAAAATTTTTCCCATCTTTACTTGCGTATATTACCTGTCCATAAGGTTGAAAATTTTCTGGTGTAATTAATTGAGATGGCAGTTCTTGTATTGTTGATAATGCACTCATAACTTTTTTACTTGATAGTTTAGCTACAATCTAACAACGCCTGTTTAAATTCTGCTGCTGTTTGAAAATAAATTTGCGGTTTTTCCTGCAAAGCTAAATCTATCACCTTTGCTAACTTTTGGGGAATACCATGATGACGCTGAAGAATAGGAACAGGGCTATTTTGTAAAACTGATAACCAAGGATCACCTGTAAAATTACGGGGGAAATATCCCGTTAGCATATTATATAAACAAGCTGCTGTTGCCCAGATATCAATTTCCGGTAATTCGTCTTTAAAATTTAGCACCTGTTGACGCGGCATAAATGCAGGTGTTCCCATCTTTGTGCCGGTTAAAGTTTGTCCACTTAACCCAGCTAAGTCAAATGCTTTGGATAAACCGTAATCGCCTATTTTTACAACTATTTTATCGTTAATTTTACTGATGAAAATATTATTGGGTTTTAAATTTTGATGAACTAAACCCTTATCTTTTGTCATTATTCCATCAACTGATTTAATATAGGGAATTTCGACTTCATGGGCATATATTAAACCATCAAGAACTTGTAAGGTTATATCTACGGCAATATCAACAGGTAAGCGCCATCCTGATCTTTGCATGAAGTCCCAAACATTACCTCCTGGAAAATATTCCATTGTGAAAAAGAAAGTATTTTCTACAAAGCCATAATCTAACAATTGCACAATATTAGGATGTTGTAAAATCTTGATGTTTTCTGTTTCTCTCAAAAACATTTCTATCCCATTTTTTTGATTCGCAACCGCAGGTAACATAATCTTAAGAGCGATGGATTTCTTGGTTTGAATATCCTTGGCTGCAAATACTTCTGCAAAGTCACCTTTACCTAATGATTTGGTTAAACTATAGCCAGAGATACTTTGCAGACTAGCATGACCACTTTGAGATAAATTTATGAGTTTTTCAGCAACGGTTAAAAAATTCCGTTGTTCGTTTTCTTCTGGGACAGGTAAATCTGGTATTTGGTTTAATTGATCTTCTACTTGTACGCTAATTTTAAAAAGAATATCACCCAACTTAATTTCATCACCGTCCTGTAAATTGTATTCGGGAAAACTTAATTTTACAGCTTCTTGGGCTGGTTGTTGCCTTTGTCTTTGTCCAATTTTTTTACCGTTTACAAAAGTACCATTTAAACTTCCTAAATCTCGCACACGAATATCTGGGGGGTTAATATCAAGTAAACAGTGATAGCGGGAAATAGTCATATCAACCTTGTCAGCTATTTGCAAGTTACAATCATCGTTTCTGCCAACAATACAAGTGCTGCGAGATTCAAAAACATATTGTTTTCTAGAAAGTTTACCCTGTGTGATGGTAAGTGTAATTTTAGATGGCATTTTTAATAATTAATAATTCAAACTTGAACTAGTAGTCTGTCAATCCAAAAATGACGGGTAAAGGCAAGCAGGGGGAGAAGAGGGGCAGGGGGAGTAG
>NZ_JADEWA010000322.1:0-6317 GCF_015207865.1 Dolichospermum sp. LEGE 00246 | reverse complement strand
ATTCATGATTATTAATTATGATATTTTTATCTTTGTAAATTTTACTTTAAGAAAAATAGGAAATACCGTACTATTATTGATCTATTTAGTAAAAAGTTTACTATTACTAACGTATTATAATTTACCATACTTTGGTTGAATCTCTAATGCAACAGATGAAAAGTATTAGAAACTTAATAGATAAAAACTTAATCAATAATTATTACTGATATGTTAAACTAACGAACATCGCTTTCTGATCAAAAATATGCAATTAATAGCAAAGCAATATTACACCCCAGAAGAATATCTGGAATTAGAAGCCACTGCTGAGTATAAAAGCGAATACATTGACGGACAAATAATTCCTACGGCTGGTGCATCTATAAATCATAACCGGATTACAGGTAATTTTTACGCTACACTGAATTTTGCCTTTAGACAACAAGGCAAATATGAGGTTTTTAACAGTGATATGCGTCTATGGATACCTCAAGAACTAATATACACTTATCCAGATGTGATCATTATTGCAGATGAGCCGGAATTTTTCAATAATCGGACAGATACAATCACAAATCCCCAGGTAATTATTGAAGTTTTATCCAAATCTACCAAAAGTTATGATAGAGAAGATAAATTTGCAGCTTACAGAACAATTCCCACTTTTCAAGAATATCTATTAATTGATCAAAACCGCATTCATGTAGAACAATTTTTCAAAACTGGGAAAAAAAGATGGACTTTGTGTGAGTATGATGCAGAAGATGGAAACATATCTCTGGAAACCATACCTTTTGAAATTTCTTTACAAGATTTATACAATAAAGTAAAGTTTGAACTTGTGCAAGCAGAAACAGAAAAAAATGGGTAAATGTTGTCTGTTCATAATATTCTGGAAATAAGTAGGTTGGTGTTGAAAATTGTCGTTATGGCAAGGCAAAAGGCAAGAGTGAAGAGGGTTTGGGCGATTTTACATTTCTTTATACAGTTTGATTTTATTGTGTTCACCTACTTATTACCAAATTAAGATGAAACTGCATGGAATAGGATTTTAATAATTATTGACCGCAGATAAATTCGGATGAATTCATGGATTTCATGATTCTGTGCAGCCTCTGATAAAATTGGTATAACTTCTTTTAGTTAGAATAACAGATGAATCGCAAATTTAACTTAGATAATCTATTATTAAGCCTCCTAATTCTCCTAGCATTAATATTGCGGGTTGGTGTTGCTTTAAGATTTCCTAATATATTTTGGGCAGATGAAATTTTCCAAACCCTAGAACCTGCACACCGACTTGCTTTTGGTAATGGTATTGTTACCTGGGAATTTCGAGACGGGATTCGCTCTTGGGTATTACCAGCCATTTTAGCAGGTATTATGCGTTTAACAGCATGGCTGGGAGAAGGTTCTACTGGATACTTAATAGGAAGTAATATATTTTTGTCTCTACTTTCTTTGAGTAATATTTTATTAGCATATCTATGGGGAAAAAAAGTAGGGGGAACAATTACAGCTTTAATTTGTGCGGGTATTTGTACTATCTGGTTTGAACTTATTTACTTTTCTCCTAAAGCTTTTACTGAAGTCGTGGCTACACATTTTTTGTTACCAGGAATATATTTAGGGTTGAACAAAAATTCATTTCCACTCAGGAATAGACTATTTTTATCAGGATGTTTGTTGGGAATATCTTTGGCATTACGAATACATTTATTACCTTGCATTGCTTTTGTTGTCATTTATATTTGTAGAAAAGATTGGCAGCAAAAGTGGTTGCCTATGCTAGGAGGAATTTTTGCTCCTATACTTATTTTTGGAACTGTTGATGCTTTTACGTGGTCCTATCCTTTTCAATCTTTTTGGTTAAATATTTGGGTGAACCTTGTGGAAGGTAAAAGTAAACTTTATGGGGTTTCTCCTTGGTATGAATATTTAATTTTATTGCTAAAAAGTTGGTCTTGGCTATTTCTGCCGATTATGATTCTTGTGCTGATAGGTTCACGTCGTCTGCCTATTTTGGCATGGTCGGCGTTAATTATTATCTTGTCTCATAGTTTCTTAGCTCATAAAGAATATCGGTTCATTTATCCAGCATTATCAATGCTGATGATATTAGCAGGAATAGGCACAGCAGAATTAGTTTTAAATTTGTCGCGCAAATGGAAGTCACATCAAAAAATAGTTATAGCAATATTAATTTGTCTTTCCCTTTGGACTTCCACTTCTGTTGCTCTCATGAGCCGATTTAATATTTATAATAATTTGAATTTTTCTACCTTTGGTACTGACTTAGAAAACACCCATTTATATGCTGCAACTAATAATTTATTAGCCTTACAAAGCTTAAGTAAAGAAAATACTGTTTGTGGTCTTGGTCTTTGGGGTATTAATTGGGCTTTATCAGGAGGGTATACATATTTTCATCATCATGTTCCTATATTTCCAGTTGAGAAGATAGCAGATTTTGCAGCACTAAAAGCAGGTTTTAATTACGTTGTTGGTGATATATCTATACCATCTCAATATAAGAATTATACTTTACAAAAATGTTGGCAAGGAACTTGTGTTTATAAGCGTCCAGGTTCTTGTACTCAGATTATAGATCGTGAGATCAATTCTGTTCTCAAAAAATCGGGAAATTAGTAGCCTAAGCAATTTATATTTAAAATTAGCGTTAATTATTAAATAATTGTGAAAGCTATTACTCTGCTTGGTTCTACTGGTTCGATTGGTACGCAAACCTTAGATATCGTCTCTGAACACCCGGATAAATTCCGCATTGTGGGATTGGCTGCTGGACGGAATGTGGAGCTATTCGCGGCGCAAATTCGCCAGTTTCGTCCCCAAATCGCGGCTATTTCTGCTGCTGAGAAATTACCGGAACTTAAAGAAGCCATTAAAGACTTAAATCCTCAACCCATTTTACTGGCTGGGGAAGCGGGAGTGATAGAAGTTGCTCGTTATGGCGATTCTCAGACGGTTGTTACTGGTATTGTTGGTTGTGCGGGGTTACTTCCAACCATTGCAGCTATTGAAGCGGGCAAAGATATTGCTTTAGCAAATAAAGAAACTATCATTGCTGGTGCTCCTGTGGTGCTACCTTTGGTGGAAAAACACGGAGTGAAACTATTACCAGCCGATTCCGAACATTCCGCTATTTTTCAATGTTTGCAAGGTGTTCCTAAAGATGGTTTAAGAAAGATATTGCTGACTGCTTCTGGGGGTGCTTTTCGAGATTGGCCTGTGGAAAAATTACCAGAGGTAAAGGTTGCTGATGCTATTAAACATCCTAACTGGTCAATGGGGCGAAAAATTACGGTAGATTCGGCAACTTTGATGAATAAGGGTTTGGAGGTAATTGAGGCTCATTATTTATTTGGGGTAGATTATGACAACATCGAAATTGTTATTCATCCTCAAAGTATTATTCACTCGTTAATAGAATTACAAGATACTTCTGTTTTGGCTCAACTTGGTTGGCCGGATATGCGTTTACCTTTACTTTATGCTTTATCTTGGCCGGAGCGCGTTTACACTAATTGGGAAAGATTGAATTTAGTGAAATCCGGTGATTTAACTTTCCGTGAACCAGATCATCAAAAATATCCTTGTATGGGTTTGGCTTATGCTGCGGGGAGGGCTGGTGGTTCTATGCCGGCGGTGTTAAATGCGGCTAATGAACAAGCTGTGGCGTTATTTTTAGATGAGAAAATTCACTATTTGGATATTGCTCGGTGTATTGAATTTGTGTGCGATCGCCATCAAAATGATAACAAACAAAATCCCGCTTTAGATGACATTTTGGCAGCAGATAAATGGGCTAGACAAGAAGTTTTCACCGCTATGGAAAAGGTAGCAATTCAGCCCCAGATAATTTCTGTAGGGTAAAAATTAAGATAGTCCTACACTCATCATATTTGGTGGGGTGTAGGATTATGTTTTTCAGCAAAAAATGTAAATTATCATCAAAATTAGAATATTAGACTATCTACAACGTTATAATAAGCACTATAATAAAACTAACACAGGCACTCAAACAGGTCTAAGAATATTACAACCTCAGTCAACCCTAACTAGCAGTTTTTAGAGTACAATTGATTCTTATTCACTAAAATCACTGAAAATTTTATCCCATTCAATACTTGATAGACTATGGCTAAGATGCAACTACATTTCAACGGTAATTTTCCTCTCAAAAAAGAAGAAATTAAGAGAATACTTGACGCTGCTGCGGAGAAGGAAGGTTTAAAAGATTCTTTAGCAAATCTCATGACCAAAACAGGTTTAGGTAATGCAAAAGTTGGTAAAATCAAAAGTTGGTCAATTAGAGCAGCTTTAGTTAAAGATAATTATTTGAGTCCAGAAGGAAAAATAGTTTTAAAACATGATCCTTATTTAAAATCAATTACTACTGATTGGTTAATGCACTTTTATTTAAGTTTTGGTACTCAAGGTTTAAATCAAATCCCAGAAAATCCTGCTGAATGGGGAGGGTGGACTTATTTTATTTATACGTTTCTTCCTGAAAATTCAACTTTTACTAAAAATGATTTATTTCAAAATAGTATTCCTGTATTTGAAGAACCAGATAAAGTAATTCCTGAAAGAATCAAGTATATTTTAAAAGCATATACCCAAGAACAAGCATTAGCTAATTGTCAATTTATCAAAGAAATCAAAACAGATACATATCAAACAGGGAATTCTAAGCTTCCTAATTCTTATTTGATAGGTTATTTCCTGGCTAAACTTTGGGAACGAGATTTTAATCAGGAAACTTCTGTATTAACTGAGGATATTTTTTCTCAAAAAATGGGAATTATCCCCGTTTTAGGTATTCAATCTGAAACTTTACAACAACATCTGAATAGAATAGAATCTTTAGGAATTATTGAACAAAGACGCACAGTTTCACCTTATCAAATTATCCGTCGTTGGGATGATCCTTTAACTTTATTGGATAAAGCTTATGTTAACAATAAACAATCTATCTCTTAAAGATGCTAAACCAACTGATTCTCCTCATTTACTATTGTGGGATAATCCTAACGATTTAGAAATTCAACAAATTTTATTTAACAATAATGCTCAACTTGTCAGTTATCGTGACAACTTACTAAGTCGTGTTAATGGCAAAAGTCCCTTTTTAATTCTTGATAAAAAATTAGGTGAAGAATTAGATGCTATTAAACAAATTTCTGCTGATGCTACCAAACCAATTGTACTGTTAAAAGACTTAGATATTTTAATAACTTATCTTTACAGTAACCCGCCATCTGATAGATCACGTCTTATTAGCTTATTTTGGCAAAAGCTGGGAGGTATGAGACATTTAGAAAGCATTTTATGGATTCTACTTCCTACTCAACCTCATCCCATTAATTGGGATAAAAAACGGATTAGGATTGTTAAATAAAACATAAAACTAAAACAGGGACGTAAAAATATGCAACTACACCAAATAGTTAAAATTAATGAATCAGGAATGGTAGCCAATGCCGTTAATTTTGGTATGATGGCTGATGCTGATAAAAATTTACTTTTGTGTCAAGGATTTGTATTTAATTATGATTCTAATGATCCTAAATCTTCTACATTAGGTGTTCTTGATGCTATTCAAAAAAGCTATCATAGTATAAATCAACCGAATATTCATCTATTTGTTCAAGATTATGGTAAAGGAAAATCTCATTTTGCTTTAGTTGCTGCTAACTATTTTAAACAACTATTAAATAGTCCTGAAATTGGGGGAATATTAAATCAAATTAAGATTGCAGCAGGAAATCATCAAGGAATAGTAGAAGATTTAACCGCTTATAAAAGACGTAATTCCAAACATTTAGTAATTTGCATTAGTGGAGATGAAGGAATAGATTTAAGACAGATATTTTTAAAATCCATTCGTCAAACTTTAGAAAATGAAGGTATTACTGATTCATTAGCACAACAACTTTGTCAAAAACCTCTTGAATATTTATATAATTTAACGGATGAAAAAATTAATCAAGCTAATCTTTTTTTAGACACAACTGGAAATCAATTTGGAGATTTTTACAGTATTATTGAGTTATTAGAAAAAGATAATTATCGAGTAATTACTACGGTTAAAGAAATTAGTAAGCAATTAAATAAAGGTTTTGCTATTGACTTTGAAACAGATTTAAGGATTGAAGAAATTTTAGAAGAATTAATTACTAATTTATGTTCTGGACAAGATGCAGAATATTCAGGAATTTTAATTTTATTTGATGAACTTAATGCTTATCTTCAATCATGGTCAAAAGATCCATTTAATTCAGGAGGATTTACTTTACAAGGTACTACTAATA
>NZ_JADEWA010000321.1:0-6354 GCF_015207865.1 Dolichospermum sp. LEGE 00246 | reverse complement strand
CCTTTATAAGGGGAGGGTTAGGGAGGGGTAAAATATTTGATACAGCAATCATGACTTTTCAAACACCCTCTTACTTAGCCATCAAAAGTCCTTCCGCCCTCCTGTTTGCGTCTTAGCGTCTCTGGGAGAAAAAACTCTTATCCAACTCAAAGCACCAACTTCACATCCCCTCACGGTAAGGTAATAAAAGCGATATTCCAGCAAAAGAAACAACCTCACGAATTATGAAAAAATGGTTATCAATTATCGGTATCAGTGAGGATGGTGTAGCAGGGTTAAGTCCCATAGCTCTTTCTTGCTTAGACAAAGCTAAAATTATCTTTGGTGGAGAACGTCATCTTTCCATGTTACCCGCTGACGACAACAGCGAAAAAATTCCCTGGAAATCACCTTTTCCAATTTCCATAACTGAAATTATCAGTCGTCGTGGTGAAGCAGTTTGTATTTTAGCTAGTGGCGACCCTCTATGTTATGGTGTGGGTGCAACTATTCTTAAAGATATTCCTATTTCTGAAATTACAATTATTCCTGCACCTTCGGCTTTTAGTCTGGCTTGTTCTCGACTAGGATGGTCATTAACGGAGGTGGAAACTTTAAGTTTATGTGGTCGTCCGGTTTCTTTACTGCAATCTTACATTTATCCCGGTGCAAAATTATTAATTTTGAGTGAGGGAAAACATACTCCAGCTATTGTGGCGGAAATTTTGATAAGTCGCGGTTATGGTAATAGTCAAATTACCGTTTTAGAAAAAATGGGCAATGCTAATGAGGAAATCATAACAGATATCGCTGCTAATTGGCAAGAAGGAAATATCGCTTCTTTAAATACTATTGCGGTGGAATGTGTTGCTGATAGGGGAATAGTTGGTTTATCGAGATTTCCCGGCTTACCTGATGATGCTTTTCATCATGATGGACAATTGACGAAAAGGGAAGTCCGGGCGGTGACATTATCAAGTTTAGCACCTTTACCGGGCGAGTTGCTGTGGGATGTGGGGGCTGGTTGTGGTTCTATTTCTATAGAATGGCTGCGAAGTGATAGAAGATGTCGAGCGATCGCTATTGAACAAAATTCCACTAGACTAAATTATATAGCTGATAATGCTGCTGCTTTAGGAACACCAAATTTACAAATTATGGCAGGTAAAGCTTTAGAAGTTATCCCAAATTTACCCACACCAAACGCTATTTTTATCGGTGGTGGTGTCACAGCACCAGAAATATTAGAAAATTGCTGGAATGGGTTACTACCAGGAGGCAGAATGGTAGTTAATGTTGTTACTTTAGAAGGTGAACAAAGATTATATCAATGGCATGAAAAAGTGGGCGGAAACTTTACCCGCATTGCTATTCAACGCGCAGAACCGATTGGTAAATTTCTGGGTTGGAAAGCAATGTCCCCTGTTACCCAATGGATAGGAATCAAAAATTGATAATTAAAGATTTGGAGATTTAGACAAAATTATAAACAAAACTAGACAGCAATAATCAGATTTTCTAAAAAACCTATTTCTAATTCTGATGCAGGTTTACCACCACCACCTTCTATTAATTTTAAATATTTTCGCAATAGTTGCTGCATATTGGGAGTCCGATATTGGGGACTAATTTGTAATAAAGCATTTTCCCAATGAGTCTTTGTTGGTAAGTGTCCATATTCAGCTAAATAAATAGCTTCTCTGACCAATTTATCTAATTCTGCACCGGAATAACCGGCGGTTTTTTCAACAAGATATTCTAATATAGAAGGTGGAGTTGGTGGTAATTTATAAGCGGTAGTGCGTTTTTGTAAGATTTGATATCTTTCCTCAGTATTAGGAGGCATAACTATAAAAATTTCATCAAAACGACCAGCACGGAATAATTCTGGTGGCAATTTTTCTCTATCATTAGAAGTGGCGATGAAAAAAATCGGATATTCGTGATCATTTAACCAGGATAAAAATGTCCCAAACTGTCTGGTACTAACTCCTGAACTATCACCTCCCACACCGGCAAAAGCCTTTTCAATTTCATCCATAAACAGGATATTCGGTGCTGATGCTTCGATGGCTCTAAGTGCTTGGAAAGTGTTGCTTTCCGATTCTCCTACCCAGCGCGATTGTAACCGAGCAATTTCAAAATTAATCTGGGGTACGTGCCATTCTTGTGCGATCGCTCTGGCAATAAAAGTTTTTCCACAACCAGGGAAACCTTCTAGTAAAATAGCACGAGGACGTAATTCTGGTTGTCCATCTTGAGCAAACCAACACTCACGGCTATATATCCATTCTTTAACTTTAGTTAATCCTCCCACATCCCTCAAACCTTGACCAGAGGGGGCATAATATTCTAAAACTCCAGTTTTTCTAAGTTCCTGTTTTTTCGCTTCTAATAATAATTGTCCCGCAGATTCTGGATCTGTCCATAAATTCCGAGATGTTGATAATTTAGCAGTTTGAATTACCGCTTGCAAAGGCATTCCTTGAGCTTGTTCTGCTAATCTTCCAGCATCTGCTTCTGTTAAACCATATTTTTCTACAGCCACACTAAAAACATCTTCATAAAGTTCTGCTTCCACAGGTAAAGGTAAATCTATAATATGTACCATATTTCGCAAAATAGTCGGAATAGTCCAATCTGAACCAATGATAATTAAAGACATTCTTACCAAAGGTCTTTTTTGGTCTATCATCAATATTAATTCTTTCAATTTTCGCGCCATCAAATGATCATCAGGACGTAATAAAATAGACCAATCTGGTAATAAATAGGTATGTTGTCGTTGGAGATTTTTACTAACTTGGTCTTGTAAACGATGTTGGAGAATATCTAAAGATTGTAAAATGGGATTACCATTTCTATCAATAGCATTCCCTAATTTTTGCCATTGTGCTTGATTTGGAGAACCCGCAGTTTCTAATCTTTGTTGAAAACCTTCTCCACTATTCCATTGTGCTAATTCTCCATCTTGAATATCTGCATTATTCAAAATTGCTAAATGAGCATCTATTGTACAACGAACAGCACGATTTTCTTCTGATGATCTCAAAAAAATTAACGGATAACGAGACTTTAATAAATCCTGTAATTCCTGCTGACATTTATGATAAGGTAATTCTGGTTTCATATTTTTTAACTTCCTTAAAAATCAGCTTTGTTAGTATCAGTCCGAATATCTGTAACTGGTTCTGGTGTTTTTTCTGTGTTACTATTAGGAGAGTTTTCAACTTTATTGGTAGAGATATTTGCAGTTTTTATTTCAGAAGTTGGATTTACTACTGGACGGAGAGGTTTTTTAGCAGGAGCAACAATAGGGTTATTTACAGGATTATTGATGGGAATTACAGGTTGGATAGGAACAGAAGCATCAATAGGTAAATCTAACGTTACAATAGTACGATGACGACCGACTTTAATATCTGCAATCCAATTAGAAATTATCGCAGTTAAATTTTCGGAAGTTAACATTCTAGCTAATTGTTGTTCAATAGTTTGACTAATCAGAGAACGATTATTCTCCTGACGAAAATAATCTTCAGGATAACTTTCATACAATGTACTCAAAGTAATAGAATAGCTAATTTCCTTATTTCCTGCTTGTAGTATTCTGACAATTAGAGTATATTCAGACATCATGAAAACACTATTTTAATTATGGATTTTGTATGACGAGAGAAGCCCATGACCAATTTGCGAAAGAATATCTAGAGGAATTATTAAAACCTTTAGGTCAAGTAGATATTGGTAAAGATGTAAAAAGCGAAGTTAGAGAAATAGATATTTGGTTTGTTCCCAATCAATCAAAACCTGTAACTTCCGATTTAGGATTATTAGCAAAAATGGCAGTTACAAGCTGTCTATTTGAACCTTTTCGTAATCCTCCCAATGAAATGACAATTAGAAGTTGTATGTCAAAATTATACAGCCTTCATGAAGAATTGTTTCGACAAGCAAAAAGAGAAGATCGTCGGCTCATGGAAAACGAGTTCCCTGTTTTATGGATTTTAACACCAACTTGCTCAAAAAATAAATTAGATGGATTTAGAGCTACACTCAAAGATGATTGGGAAACAGGAGTTTATTTTCTAGGAGAATCGCAGAAAACCGCAATTGTAGCAATTAACCAATTACCCAAAAATCAGGATACACTATGGTTAAGGGTGTTAGGTAATGGGGAAACCCAAAAACAAGCAGTACAAGAACTAATCACAGTTTCCACAGAAAACCAGCGTAATTATCTACTGGAAATTTTAGCATCTTGGCGTAAAAATATAGAGATTAACACTAATATCAACGATGAAGATAGGGAGTTGATTATGACTTTATCACCAGCATATCTCAAACAACGCGAGGAATGGCGAGAAGAAGGACTGCAAATGGGTAGACAAGAAGGATTACAAACGGGACTACAGACGGGACTGCAAACGGGAAGACAAGAAGAATTAAGGTTAATAGTAGGAAGTTTACTAACAGCACGGTTTGGTAATTTAGATGAGGAATTATTAGCTGTTGTTACTCCTATTATGGAACTTTCTCTCACAGAAAGAACTGATTTATTACTCAACTTATCTCAGTTGTCCCGTGAGGAATTATTAGCTAAATTCCCCATTAATTAACCCATTTTCGTAGGTTGGGTAGAACGAAGTGAAACCCAACTTAACAACCTCTCACATCCTTCAGATCCCCGACTTCTTAGAGAAGTCGGGGATCTTTTTTGACTAAATCCAACGGTCAGCTTCAGTTTTAAGTTGTTGACTCCAACGTTTAAACCAGAGGATACCACCTCCTGAAATACCTAAAGTTAATATTAATATAAATAACCTATCTGGGAACAAAGGTAATTTATAAAAAGATATATTTGGCATTCTGATATTTACAGGTTGAGCATTAATATTAAGTTCTCTGTTAGAGGAATTAACACTAACTTGCACTTGATATTCTTCTGCTGGTACTGCATTTGGTTGGATATATTGCAATTCATATTCTCGTAATGCTTTAAAAAAGGTTTCTAAACTGTTGACGGCTTCATTTGCATCTTGAGGAAATTTACTGATACCTCCTGTTAATTCGGCAATTTGTTTTAATCTTGGTTGATCAACAATATAGTTGAATATGTCACCAGAGGGAAGTTTACACGATTGAATTAAATCAACTGCTTGTTTTTTTTCTAACCAACTATTAGGAATATTGCAGTTAGTAGCACGATTTCTTAACTGTTTTAAAGACTCTCCATAACCTAAAGTGTAAACTCTGACTGTAGGATATTTTTTAAAGACTTTTTCTAAATTAGCAAATTGTTGATCCTCTGTTTTGCGTTTACTGTTGTGATAACCATCAGATAATAACATTACAGCTAATTTAGGCGGAATTTGTGGTTCATCTTTTCTCAAGTCATTGCTACTATTTGCTTGTCTTGTCAATTCTTCGGAATTATCACCTAAATATTTGACTGCTTCTTTCAAAGGATTATATAAATTAGTCCCTGCGTTAGTGGGAGAAGATGCTAAATCAGCGACTCTTTTATCTAAATTTGGTGAATCTGCTGGTAGGAAATTTTTAGCAATAATTTCTTGGTTAACCTCATAATTATCTTTAGCAATCTGTGATTCTCCAAAGGGTACTAAAGAAATATGTACAGGTAAATTTTTGTCGCGGACTAATTTAATAAATCCTTTAATAGCACGAATAGCACCATCTATTTTTTTAACTCGACTAGCATCTTTCTTTCTCATGCTTCCACTCATATCTAAAAGAATGACAACATAAGCAGGATCTGATGTTAATTGTTCTCCCGGTGGAATTAATCTAAATTTTCTAACTTCTGCGAATTTGAGATTAATAGGAGTATCTTGACTTTTGGCGATAATTCTGGCAGTTTGTAATTTGAATTCAGATTTTTGCAATCCCTCAATAGGAATATTCTTATCATTAACAACTTTAACTTTTAGAGTGACAATATCAGCATCCGTAGGACGGGAAGATACTTCAATTTTGGAATTAGCAAGAACAGGTAATGGTAGAAATCCTAGTAAAAGAGTAACAATTCCTAATTTAAGCTTGGGGGTCAAGTAAGCGATTATAGAAAATGAATCTGTAGAATTTTTCTTCATTGTTTTCATGATAAAGTGTCAAAATTTGATTATGTTTGAGGGTGGTAGTTTGATTTTCTGGTAAAAATCTTTGTTGAATTTTTACAGATTCTTCCGCTAAACAACGAATAATTACATTATCAGAATTTACCTGTAAAGATGCACATTCTTCTGGTAAATGGGGGATATAAATATCTGCTGTATCACCAGAACCAATGATTATGAGTTTATTGGTTTTTCCTGGTAATTGAATTGAAACTCCTTCCTCAATATGTTTATAATC
>NZ_JADEWA010000320.1:0-6363 GCF_015207865.1 Dolichospermum sp. LEGE 00246 | reverse complement strand
GTAATATTTTATTCTTATTTTAATAGACTATTAAAGAAGTGTCACAAGTAAGATTTACAAAATGGTAATTAATATACTTCAGAACTATGCTGTAGCGAATAGATATTTCTCTATCTATAAGATGATGTTAGGGTTCATCCTTTAGTTAGAAGTAAATGATTGAGTAACTTATTTACGATTAACTTGGCACAGCATATCAATAATTCTGACTTTCGCTAGAGTTTGGTAATGTAAAATGTATAAATTAGTGCAAACTATTGTTAACAGTGATGAAAAAAATGCTTTAGGTGAGTTTATCTTAGGATTGGGTAATAATCATAAACGTTACTTTCTAAGAAACGAGATTTTACAAGCCTTTGCAGATTATTGTCGCCAATTCCAAAAACCTGCTTATTTTTATCACTCTTCCTCACTAGGAACATTTATTCAGTATACCCATGAAATAATTCTAGATAGTGGAAATACTTGGTTTGTCCTTAGACCAAAAATTGCGAGTCAAGAAGTATGGTTATTAACCGCTGATTTGACCAAGTTTGACTTAATGACACCCAAAGCATTATTAGATGTGAGCGATCGCTTAGTCAACCGTTACCAACCCCACATTTTAGAAATTGATCTTCATCCCTTTTACCCAGCAGCACCAAAAATTAGTGATTCTCGAAATATCGGACAAGGTTTAACCGTTCTCAATCATTATTTTTGTAATCAATCATTGACAGATCCTGAATATTGGATTGACGCATTATTTCAATCACTACAAAGATTAGAATATAATGGCATCAGCCTATTAATTAGTAATCACATTCATTCAGGATTACAACTAACCAAACAAATCAAACTAGCTTTAGAATTTGTTAGTCATTTATCCCCCGATACACCATACATAAAATTTGGTTTTCATTTCCAATCACTCGGTTTAGAACCAGGTTGGGGTAACAATGCAGCCAGAGTTAGAGAAACCTTAGAACTTCTCGAAAAACTCATGGATAATCCCGAAGCTGCTATTTTAGAAACCTTTGTTTCTCGCATTTGTGCAGTTTTCCGCGTCGTCCTTATTTCCATACATGGTTGGGTTGCACAAGAAGATGTTTTAGGAAGAGATGAAACATTAGGACAGGTTATTTATGTTTTGGAACAAGCCCGCAGTTTAGAAAACAAAATGCGAGCAGAAATTGAACTTGCAGGTTTAGATACATTAGGAATTAAACCCCATATTATTATATTAACCCGACTCATTCCCAATTGCGAAGGCACATTTTGTAACTTACCATTAGAAAAAGTTGATGGTACAGAAAATGCTTGGATTTTGCGCGTTCCTTTTGTAGAATCTCAACCAGAAGTTACCAACAACTGGATTTCTAAATTTGAAATTTGGCCTTACTTAGAAAAATTTGCTCTGGCTGCCGAAACAGAACTTTTAAAACAATTTCAAGGCAAGCCAAATCTAATTATTGGTAATTACAGTGATGGTAACTTAGTCGCTTTTATTCTCTCCCGAAAAATGAAAGTTACCCAATGTAATATTGCCCATTCCCTAGAGAAACCTAAGTTTCTATTTAGTAACTTATATTGGCAAGATTTAGAATCACAATATCATTTTTCTGCCCAATTTACCGCTGACTTAATCAGTATGAATGCCGCAGATTTCATCATCACATCATCCTATCAGGAGATTGTCGGTACACCAGATACAATGGGACAATATGAATCTTATAAATGTTTCACCATGCCCAACTTATATCATGTAATTGATGGCATTGATTTATTTAGTCCTAAATTCAACATGGTTCCCCCAGGAGTTAGTGAAAATATATTTTTTCCCTACAACGAAACAACCAATAGAGAATCCCACCGTCGTCAACATATCCAAAATCTGATTTTTCAGGCAGAACACCCACAAATTCTCGGTAAATTAGAACATCCCCATAAAAAACCAATTTTTTCTGTTAGTCCTACTACCTCAATTAAAAACCTCACAGGGTTAGTGGAATGTTTCGGTAAAAGTCAAGAATTACAACAACAATGTAACCTAATTTTATTAACCAGTAAACTGCATCCAGACTCAGGTACAAACTCCGAAGAAATTCAAGAAATAGAAAAAATTCACGCGATTATTAATCAATATCATCTTCACCATAAAATTCGCTGGTTAGGAATGCGTCTTCCTTTGAGCGATATCGCGGAAACCTATCGTGTAATTGCCGATTTTCAAGGAATTTATATTCACTTTGCCCTTTATGAATCCTTTAGCAGAAGTGTTTTAGAAGCAATGATTTCTGGATTACCAACTTTTACAACTCAATTTGGTGGTTCATTAGAAATTATTGAAAATCACAATAAAGGATTTAATCTCAATCCCACAGACCTGGAAGGAACAGCCAAAACAATTACTAACTTCTTAGAAAAATGCCATAATTATCCAGAATATTGGCTAGAAAATTCTCAATGGATGATTGAGCGCATTCGCCATAAATATAACTGGAATTCCCACACAAATCAACTCTTGTTATTAGCCAAAATGTTTAGTTTTTGGAACTTCGTTTATCCCGAAGATAACGAAGCTAGAGATCGTTACATGGAAAGTTTATTTCATCTCCTTTATAAACCTATCGCCGACAATATTTTATCAGAACACATTCATCAGCAAAAATAAAAATTGTAGGTTGGGTAGAACGAAGTGAAACCCAACATTTACAGAAGTTTGTTGGATTTAATTTACAGAAGTTTGTTGGATTTAATTTACAGGAGTTTGTTGGATTTAATTTACAGAAGTTTGTTGGATTTAATTTACAGAAGTTTGTTGGGTTATGGCTTCGCCACTTCGTGAACGTGCCTCAACCCAACCTACGTAAGTTTTAAATATAAAAAAACAAAAATAACTAATCCAAAATCATGGATAAAAAAGACCATTTTCGTAACCTTAGCTATACAGACTGGGTATTAACCGAAACCCAGTTTAATCCCGAATATTTGCACAGCCGAGAAACCATTTTCACCATAGGTAATGGCTATTTAGGAACAAGAGGAACATTTGAAGAAGGCTATCCCCGTGCATTATCAGCGACATTTGTTAACGGTGTTTACGATGATGTTCCCGTAGTTTACACCGAACTCGTTAACTGTCCAGATTGGCTCCCATTAACATTTATAATTGAGGGAGAACGCTTTCGCCTTGATCAAGGTACAACCTTAAAATATCACCGTAAACTAGACTTACATCATGGCATTCTCAGTCGTTGCTTACGTTGGTGTAGTCCCAATGGCAAAGTTATAGATATCCATTTTGAACGCTTTGCTAGTTTAGCTGATCAACATATAGTAGGACAAAGTTGCCAATTAACACCAGTAAATTTTGATGGTTTAATTGAAATTCAAGCAAGTGTAAACAGCTATTCAGAAAATCAAGGATTCAATCACTGGGAAGGATTAGATCAAGGTAAAACTACACAAGGATTCTGGTTGCATAGTCGCACTCGTAATAGCCGCATAGATGTCGGTATAGCAGCAAAAATAAATATTTCGGGAATTAACACAGACTTCCAAATTAATACCACTCCTGGTTATCCTAGCCTGAATGCAACTGTGATAGGTCAATTTCAACAGACGATTACTATAGTAAAGATTGTGAGTATTTTTACATCTAATGAAGTTGCAGAACCAGTTGCAGCCGCTAAAGAAAAACTCGTAAGTTTACCAGATTACATAACCTTAATTAATGCCAATGCCCAAGCCTGGGACACAGTTTGGCAACAAAGTGATATTATTATTGAAGGGGATATTACAGCGGCTTTTGCAGTGCGTTACAATCTGTTCCAGTTACTAATTGCTGCACCTAGAAATAATCATCGAGTTAGTATACCAGCAAAAACCCTATCCGGCTTTGGTTATCACGGTCATATCTTTTGGGATACAGAGATTTTTATTCTGCCATTTTTTACCTTTACCCAACCAAATTTAGCCCGTAATTTACTCAGTTACCGTTATCATACTTTACCAGGAGCGCGACGTAAAGCCGCCCATTATGGGTATCAGGGGGCGATGTTTGCTTGGGAAAGTGCGGTAACTGGAGATGAAGCCACACCGCGCTGGTCACTACGAAGTGACTTTTATGCCGAGGATATCCGTATATGGTGTCGTGATCGAGAAGTTCATATTAGTGCGGATATTGCTTACGCCACTTGGTATTATTGGCAAGTGACAGAAGATAATGAGTGGATGCGAGATTATGGTGCGGAAATTATTTTAGATACCGCCATTTTCTGGAGTAGTCGAGTTGAATTTAATCCCCAATTAGAATGTTATGAAATTCGTGGAGTTATTGGTGCAGACGAATATCACGAATCAGTCCATAACAATTGTTTTACAAATCGGATGGTTCAATGGCATTTAGAAAAATCTTTATTCATCTATAATTGGTTGCATTCCACTTTCCCAGAAGTAGCTATAAAACTTGAGCAAAAATTACAAATCACCTCCGAAGTCCTCACACATTGGCGAGAAATTATCGCTAAAATTATCATTATTCACAACCCAGAAACCTTACTAATTGAGCAATGTGAGGGATTTTTTCAACTAGATGATATTAACTTAGCCGCTTGTGAACCGCGAGAAAAATCCATCCAAACTATTTTGGGGATGGAAAAAACCAATCAAGGACAAGTAATTAAACAACCAGATGTATTAATGCTTCTGTATTTGATGCGAGAATCTGGTGATTTTCCCTACAATCAGTCAGCATTACAGATAAATTGGGACTATTACGCCCCCCGCACAGATATTAGTTATGGTTCTTCCTTGGGACCTGCCATTCACGCCATTTTAGCCGCAGATTTGGGCAAATCACAGGAGGCTTACGAATGCTTTATGCAAGCGGCAATGGTAGATTTAGAAGATAAACGCGGAAATACCCAAGATGGGATACATGGCGCTAGTGCTGGAGGCATTTGGCAAGCTGTAGTATTCGGTTTCGGTGGTATTCAATTTCGGGAAAATGTCCCCGTCGCCCATCCTCACTTACCCCCAACTTGGACAAGGCTGAAATTTAAGTTACAGTGGCATGGTAAATGGCACGAGTTTGATTTGCGTCAGGAATTGCCAAAGGCAGGAAAAACTAACATCCGGGGCGTGATTTTTGATTTAGATGGCGTGTTGACTGATACCGCAGAATATCATTACCAAGCTTGGCAAAAGTTAGCTAATGAGGAAGGTTTATTTTTTAATCGAGAAATTAATGAATCCTTGCGGGGTGTATCTCGTCATGCTTCCCTAATGTTGATTATTGGTAATAGAGAATATTCAGAAGTGCAAATTCAGGAAATGATGGCTCGGAAAAATAATTATTATGTAGAACTAATTCATAATATTACACCCGCAGATTTATTACCGGGGGCTGTGGCTTTGTTGGCTGAATTGCATGAAGCTGGGATCAAAATCGCCATTGGTTCTGCTAGTAAAAATGCCCGCATGGTGATTGAAAAATTGGGAATTGGTGATAGGGTAGATGTTGTTACTGATGGTGATACTGTCCAAGCTGCCAAACCAGCACCAGATTTATTTCTTAATGCCGCCAACCAGTTAGGAATTCCCCCAGATGAATGCGTGGTTTTTGAAGATGCAGCCGTAGGTATTGCAGCCGCTAAAGCAGCAAATATGTGGGTGGTAGGCTTGGGACCAGAGGAGAGGGTAGGGGATGCTGATGTGGTTTTGCCTAGTTTAGCAGGAGTCAAATGGGATGAACTGATTAAGAATTTGTTTCACGCAGAGGCGCAGAGAGTGATGGTTTGGGAGAATGAATTTTTTTGACGTTCAATTTTACACTTAATTGGTTTTCACATTCAAGGCATATTCTTTAAACCTTTCCAAATCTGCTTGGATTGTGGATTCTACCACTTTTCCTAAAAATAAGTTATCCATAAGTTTACCAATTAATCCAGGAATAGCATAGGAAACTGTCATTTTCACAACACTTATCTCATGACGATCATAAAAGCGAATAGCCCCTTGATTTGGTAAACCATCAACCGATTCCCATTGAATAATTTGATTAGGAACCATTTTAGTAATTCGCGATTTCCAAGCAAATTCTAACCCTCCTGTACTTAGTTTCCACAGGGAAATTTCTGGGTTATCTGGAGAAATTGTCACCGAATCAATCCATTTCATCCATTTAGGCATTTGCTCTAAGTCAGACCATAATTCCCATGCTAGCTCTATGGGAATTTCTACTTCTACTTGGACGCTGTGTTCTAACAATTCACTCATAGGATTTTAGATTTTAGATTTTAGATTTTAGATTTTAGATTGGTAATAGGTAATGGGTAATCAGTAAACTTCTACTTATTCCCTGCCCCCTGTCCCCTGCCC
>NZ_JADEWA010000319.1:0-6367 GCF_015207865.1 Dolichospermum sp. LEGE 00246 | reverse complement strand
TGGGCAGCGTCAGATGTTTATAAGAGACAGGAGGTGGGGAGAAAGAATTTTTCCAATGACAACTGACAACTGACAACTGACAACTGACAACTGACAACTGACAACTGACAACTGACAACTGACAACTGACAACTGACAACTGACAACTGACAACTGACAACTGACAAATGACTAATAAACAAACTCATCGGATAGCTTCAGTTCACCGCACTACTGGTGAAACAGATGTTCACGTTACTATCAATCTGGATGGTACAGGGATATGTAAAGTTTCTACAGGTATTCCTTTTTTAGATCATATGCTCCATCAAATCGCTTCTCATGGGCTTTTTGATTTGGACATTCAAGCTAAAGGTGATTTGGAAATTGATGATCACCACACTAACGAAGATGTGGGGATTACCTTGGGACAAGCTTTATTCCAAGCTTTGGGTAATAAAAAGGGAATTGTCCGGTTTGGGAATTTTCTTGCACCTCTAGATGAAGCTTTGGTACAAGTTGCTTTAGACTTTTCTGGTAGACCTCATCTCAGTTATGGTTTAGAAATTCCTACTCAACGGGTGGGGACTTATGATACTCAGTTAGTGCGGGAGTTTTTCGTAGCTTTGGTGAATCATAGTCAAATGACTTTACATATTCGCCAATTGGATGGAATTAATTCCCATCATATTATTGAAGCTACATTCAAAGCCTTTGCTAGAGCCATGCGAATAGCGGTGGAAATTGATCCCCGGCGGGCAGAAACAATTCCTAGTTCCAAAGGTGTGTTATAAAAATCCTCAGCATCGGTTAATCTGTAGTTATCTCTAAATAGTCAGTAGTTGGTAGTTTCATCGCCATGAATTCTGTTGTAGACAACCCCGATTCTCAGCAAAATCCCTTAGATAAACAACCCGTAGTCCTGACTTCTGAATTGCGAAAGGTCTATCGCACGGGGTTTTGGCTCAATCAAAAGGTTGTATCGCTCAAAAACTGTTCTTTACAAGTGTACCCAGGAGAAACCTTTGGTCTGTTGGGTCCTAATGGTGCGGGTAAAACCACGTTGTTAAAATTATTGTTGGGAATTATCCGCCCTACGTCTGGAAGGGGATTATTGTTAGGTAAACCTATAGGCAACGCTAAAGTCAAGCAGCATATTGGCTACCTCCCAGAAAATTCCTATTTATACGAATATCTGAGTGGTTGGGAATTTTTGCAGTTAACAGCGGGTTTATTTCAAATTCCCCAAAGGTTACAACGTCAACGCATTCCCCAATTGTTGGAATTAGTGGGGTTATCCCAAGCCGATGCTCGCAAAAAGCAAATGCGGCGCTATTCTAAGGGAATGCTTCAGCGCGTGGGTATGGCTCAGGCATTAATCAATGATCCAGATTTAGTTTTTTTGGATGAGCCTATGTCTGGACTTGATCCTCTGGGACGTTACCAAATGCGAGAAATTATTCTTGCTTTGAAAGCATCTGGTAAAACCATATTTTTTAATAGTCATGTATTGAGTGAAGTGGAACAAATTTGCGATCGCGTGGCTATTCTTGATCAAGGAGAATTAATCTGTTGCGGTTCTCTCAATGAACTTTTGGGTAATCAAAACACCTATCATGTTAAAGGTCAAGGCGGAGACGGGGAAATCTTGAGAAAATGGATAGGTAATTTAGAATTTAGGTCTGATGGTTCTTGGCAGGGTATACTCCAAGAAGATTATTATGATTTTCTGTCTAGTTTAAGGTTAATGGGGGGGAAAGTTATCACTATGAATCTGTCACGTCAGTCTCTAGAAGAGTTTTTTATCCATCAAATTCAAATCCGAAATCATCCGCTTAATTAGTACAAACAGGTGGAGAATAAGAGAGATAAATCACCCATAAGTAGTAATTTTTGCGAATTATTTGATGATTCTAAAAGTCAGTTACTTATGTGTTAATAATTCCTGATCAATTTAGTGTTATGACTGTACCATCAGCGGATGAATTAGTTGTTGACATAGGATTGAAAATTGTTATCAGCGAGAAACAATAACTCGCAAAAAGCACTGAAAATTTTTCCTAACATCAGAGAAGATTTAAAATCAAATTCCTTACGCAACAAATTATTTATGTCCGGAAAACTAAAGATTTATTAGAAAATAAAATTGTTGAGTCACTAGGATTCTTCAGTATACTCGATGTTAAAATGTTTCGGAATAACTCTAAATATCGTCATTTTCAATTCTCAGGTAAATATGCTTAATAAAGATTTGTGTAAATTTCTCACCCACTCAACTATGGGTTTAGCATTGTTAACAACAGTGAATATCGCTTTGCCATCGGTGAGTTTAGCGCAAAAACAGCCAGTAAAATCAACACCCAGTATCGCTACAGATTATTTATTAGGCGGCGGCGATCGCATCCGTGTCAATGTATTTGAAGTACCAGAATATACGGGTGAATATCAAGTTCCTCCTGGTGGTTCAATTAATATGCCTTTAATTGGCAGTATCCCCGTTTCGGGCTTAACCACAGAACAAGCTGCTGATACAATCGCCAGAAGATATGCTCGCTTTCTCAAACGTCCGCTCATTTCCGTCAACTTATTATCACCCCGTCCCATTAATGTGTTTGTTGCCGGGGAAGTAACAAGACCAGGTGCTTACACCCTCAGCTTAGAAGGGGGAGCAGGAAATAACCCTGGTGTCCAATACCCAACGGTATTAGCCGCCCTAACCATAGCCCAGGGTGTGACACTGGCAGCAGATGTAACTCAAGTACAATTACGCCGCAAGGTAGGACGTTCTGGAGAGCAGACAGTTTCCCTAAATTTAAAGGAATTGACGCAAACAGGTAGAATATCTCAGGAGATTACCTTACGAGATGGAGACACCATAATTGTCCCCACTGCTGCCAGTTTGAATGTGGCTGAAGCCCGGAATTTATTTGCAGCTAACTTTGCCGCTAGTCAAAGTTCACCCCGCACAGTGGTGGTAATTGGTCAAGTTTACCGTCCTGGTTCTTATCTTGTTACTGCTGGAAATGCCGGTGGGGCAGAGGGTGGTGGTGCTGGTGGTGGTTTACCCACTGTCATGCGGAGTTTACAACTAGCAGGGGGAATTACGTCCATTGCGGATGTTCGGAAGATTAAATTACGCCGTCCTACCCGAACTGGTACGGAACAAACTATAGATATTAACCTATGGGAATTACTACAAAGCGGTGATATCAATCAAGACATAGTGGTGCAAGATGGCGATACTATCATCATTCCTACAGCTACGGATATTAGTGCCGCCGAATCTACCCAATTAGCAACAACAACTTTGTCCCCAAATACTATTGAAGTGGGTGTAGTGGGTGAAGTCAAAAGAGCAGGGGCGGTAAGATTACAACCAAATAGCTCTTTAAATCAGGCATTATTAGCCGCTGGTGGTTTTAATGATAGTAGAGCCAGTAAAGGAACTGTAGAATTAATTCGCCTCAATACCAATGGTACAGTTACTAAACGTCCAATTAAAGTGGATTTATCTAAGGGAATTAATGAGGAAACCAATCCGATCCTTCGTAACAATGATGTTGTCGTAGTTGATCGCAATGGGTTAGCTAAAACTGGTGATAGAGTTAATACTGTAGCCGGTCCTTTAGGTACTATCTTGGGGATTATCAGACTATTTACTACTGGATTTTAGTTTAAGTTGAAAGGTTGGTTTTCTAGGTTTCCACTCAAAAAATCTAGACCCAAAACATAATTATTATACATCTTAGGTTATTTTTTTTGGCAACTCATGATTAGAGGTGTAGCGATCGCCTATAATGCGATCGCAGGTTTATCATAAGAATACCCGGTAAGTGGGAAACTCAGCGGATTGGCTCCCTGAGAGGGAAACGGCACGAGCGGTTTTAACCGCTTTGAATATTTTTTCATTACCGCCTTGGAGTTGGGAAATTTGGGGTACTTTTGTAATGTACTTTCAACGGGACAATTACCGATTCAAATTCTCCAACTCTGTACGCATAATGTTTTGCTCACTCATAGCCTCCCATTTCTGGGGTAATGTTAGCTAGATGCCTCCGGCACGCTGCGCGAACGACCTGTTATAAGAGCTTTTTAGACTTGCAACACTGTTTCAGTGACCTTAAAACTGTTTAATTGCAAATGACAGAGCAGGGAACTAGCTTCGCATTCCGGGGTGTCGTGACTCAAATAACGGCTACCCTTCGACAACGCTCAGGGTGGTCTGGTCAGTACGGCTTGCTTGATTACTCTTGCAAGCCCAGTCCCTTTAGGGCTGGGTTACTGACTTTTATAGTTAACAATCGGGAAATTACGCAATTAACCCATTTTAATTTACAGTTAATGCCAACCATAACCCTAACAATCAATTCTGCCCAAAGCCGAAAGAGGAGAATAACTGAATGGACCCAATAATTTTTATCATATTTTTAGCTCTAGTAGGTTATGCCTTCGCATCTGCAAAGATGGTAAATCAAGGAAATGTCGCCTTAGTTGAACGCTTGGGGCGGTATCATCGCAAACTAAATCCTGGACTAAGTTTCATAGTTCCCATTCTTGATCAAATTGTGATGGAGGATACAACCAGAGAGCAGTTATTAGATATAAAACCGCAAAATGTAATTACTAAAGACGGAGTTTACTTAGAAGTTGATGCAATTCTTTACTGGCGGATCAAAGACATTGAAAAAAGCTTTTATGCTATTGATGACTTAGAAACAGCTTTAGCTAACTTAGCCACAACCACCCTTCGGGAAAATATTGCTCAAAATTCCTTAGAGGATACTAATATGTCCAGAGACGAGATGGACGGAAGCATATTAGGTGTATTAAATCCAATTACATCCGCATGGGGAATTGAAATTATCCGTTTAGATATTCAAAGTATCACCCCACCAGAAGCTGTACGCAAGTCAATGCAAGAACAACAAACAGCACAAATTAAAAAAAAGGCAGCAATAGAAGCAGCAGAAGGAGAGCGACAAGCAGCAGTTAAACGGGCTGAAGGAACTAAAACATCAATAGAAATAATTTCTGAAGCCTTGCGTTCTCACCCTGAAAGTAAGGATATCTTAAGGTATCTTGTTGCCCAGGATTACGTAGATGCTAGTCAGAAACTTGGTGAAAGCAATAATGCCAAAATTGTATTTGTAGATCCTGCTAACTCAACAGAAATGTTTCAGGAATTGATTTCTGATTCAGTACAAGAAAATCATGGTAAAAATCCCACTAATGGAAAGGGTAATGGTAAAGGTAATGGGAATGGATCTAATTAGAGCTTGATAAGTAATTGGACAAAAATATTTACAGTCATTGCGAGCGAAGGGAAGCAATCACAACCCTGGCGATTGCTTGATTTCACTTCGTTCCATATGGCTACGCCACGCTGCGCTAACGCAATGACATTGTGTAATTAATTCTGTCTCACTACTTACCATTAACTGGGCGCGGTCCCCTACCTCCTAACCTATGGCTAACGCCACGCTGCGCTATCACGAAAAATAGCATCTGCGACTAGAGTAACTTCTTGCATTTCTCGAACATCGTGGACTCGGAGAATATCCGCACCATTAAAAATAGCCGCACAACAAGCTGCGGCTGTTCCCCAAACCCGTAATGTTGGATCTGGTTGATTAAGAATATTACCGATAAAACTTTTACGAGATGCTCCCACTAAAATGGGAGAATTAAGAGTTTTTAGTGATTCTAAACAGCGAAAAATTTCTAAATTCTGTTGATGGTTTTTAGCAAAACCAATACCAGGATCAATAATTATTTTATTTTGATCAATTCCTAAAAGCCTAGCATTTGTAATTTGCTCAAATAAAAATTTATAAATATCAGCAATTAAATCCTCATAATCAGTACATTTTTGCATAGTTTGGGGAGTTCCCTTGATGTGCATTAACACAATCGGCACATTTAAACTAGCAACAGTTGGCAACATTTGGGGGTCAAATGTCCCCGCTGAAATATCATTAACTATATCTGCTCCAGCAATAATTGCTGCTTTGGCTACCTCTGCTCTAGTTGTATCTACAGAAATAGGGACATCAACAACTGGACGCAGCAACTCCAAAACAGACAGCACCCTCTCCAGTTCTGCTTCTAGGGATATTTGCTCCGCACCTGGACGAGTTGATTGTCCACCAATATCAATAATATCAGCACCAGCCGCCACCATTGCTTGTGCCTGGGTTAAAGCGGCTGAGGTGGTGTTAAATTTACCACCATCACTAAAGCTATCCGGGGTGACATTCAAAATTCCCATGAGATAAGTCCGCTTTCCCCAATCAAAACAATGACTTCGGATAGTTAAGTTGTTAGACATGAAATTTTTGAACTTTTAATTTCTAATTGATTTATTCCCCAATCCCCAATCCCCAATCCC
>NZ_JADEWA010000318.1:0-6376 GCF_015207865.1 Dolichospermum sp. LEGE 00246 | reverse complement strand
ATGATGAACCATCAAAAATGGCAAAGGATCATCTCCTTGAAAAATAGCATCTGTACCTTCAGTAATTTTATTTATCCATGCTTTGAATTGACTAAAAGAACGAATTTCTGTAAATCTCCAAAGTTCATGATATAACCAATAAGTTGGTTTACTTGTTGCTAAAGGTTCTATATGTAGTTCATTTTCACTTAAATAAGCATTTGCTAACCCTGGATGATTATAAAACATAGTAATTGCGGTGTGAGTGCGGGGGTTACACTCAATCGGGTAAACTTTACCGTCTGTTGTTTGAATAAAATCAAAAGAAATTTGTCCGGTTAAGTTTAATGATTTGACAAAATGTTTAACCCATTGAAATATTTCCGGGTTATCAATTTGTTCATAATTAATTTGAAAAGGAGAAGATTTAGAACAACAATGTAAACGAATTTCTCCATTTCTAACGGTGCTGTGAGTACAATATTCTTGTCCCTTGACAAATTCCTGCATTACCCAAGGTCTTTCTGCACTAATTGGTAAGCTTTTGATATATTCTTCCATTCCTTCAAATGGTAATTTTGTCATATCTAATCGAGTTACAGAATCATATTTAATGCTTTTGAGTAAGTAGCGACTATGATCTTTTGTAAAGTCAAAATTGAGGATTTGTGCTGGGGAAGTAATCAAAAATGCTTTTGGTGCTGTTAAACCTAAATTCCGCGCTTGATCACATAAACTAAATTTATCATCTAATATTTTGGTCATCTCAGAATCAAAATGAAATACTTCACAATGGGGAGATAAGATTGGTTTTGCTAAGGAATCATAATAACTTGCTACGGGACTAGAAACAGGAATAAATACATCTATATTTTCTGCTTTGACAATATTTAATAATCCTTGCAAATAGCCATTTGCATCTTTTTCTGGTGCGGGTACTGTAAAGAATTTTGTCACTGCGTTAGAAAATTGATGTCCTGATAACCAATATTTGTGAGTTTCTACCATAAATACTTTATGTCCAGCGCGATGAAAAGAACGCGCAAGTTGTAAAGATTTTGTCATTTTTCCTCCTGTTAAAAGGATGTTTTGAGGATTTTCACAAATAATCTTTTTCTGAAAAGGAAGGGTGAGGAAATTAATAATTAAGGAAATGAGGACAATAATTAAATTAATCGGTAAAATCAAAGAGAGTAAAAGCAAAGTTCCCAAAGTTTTAAATAGAGAAATAATCAAATTCATGATTTTCTGATAAATAGAATTATGTAGGTTGGGTTGACGTAAGGAAACCCAACATTTTATGACATTTGGATAAAATTTGTTGGGTTGTGCTGTCGCTTAACCCAGCCTACAATTTTGTGTTATTTACGTTTGATGATGGTTAAACCATCTCGTAATGGTAAAATAACCTGTTCAACTCTTGGATCTGCGGCTACAATTTGATTGAATTGGGCTATAGCTTCTCCGTTAGTTGTTCTCTTTGCTGAGACTAAATAAGGTTGTCCTTGGAGGAGGGTATTATCTACAAAAATAAAACCATTTTCAGCCAGGAGTCCGGTATTTAAAAGTAAGTTGAAGTAATCAACATACTCTTTTTTATCAGCGTCTATAAAGACTAAATCAAAAGTTTCTCCTGCATTTGCTAATTCTTGTAATGTTTGTAAAGCGGGAGCAACTTTAACTTTGATTTTACTACCGTGGAGAGAAGTTTGAAAACATTTTTTCGCAAACTCAGCCACATAATCATCCACTTCACAGGCAATAATATCACCATCTGCGGGTAATGCTTCCGCCATTGCTAAAGCCGAATATCCGGTAAACATTCCTATTTCTAGAATGCGTTTAGCTTTAGTCATGGACACAAACATTTTTAAAGTTTGTCCTTCAATGTGTCCAGAAAGCATTTCTTGTTCTAACTGACGGACTGTTTCTCCATCATCAAATCTTTGACTCCAATCTTCAGAAGCTGTTTTTTGTGCTAAAACTGCTAAAGCTGGAGATTCATTGGTTGTATGTTTATCCAAATAAGGATCAATTCCAGATGCTAAGTCATAGACTTTTTGTAAAGAAGCTGCAAGTTCAGGAGAAACATTTTCTTGCTTGGCTATGTTCAAAGTTGTTTCTAGTTCTTCAACTAAAATACCCAAGGGAGTAACCGGTCTAGGAGTAATTGATTTCACTAAAGTTTCAGTCATTTTTATTATTTAAAACTCCTATTCCAAACCCAAATCGCTAAGATACATTTCTACACCTGCACCGTGATTAGGTAATGTGCTACATACGGCTTTATGGGCTGCGACAGCAGTTTCGAGTAATTCGGGTGGGACTTCTTGGATATAGTCACAAGCACCAATACCACCTCTAGGAACAGGCGCCCAAAGTCCACCTTCTCCCCGCTTGCGACGCATATTTTTTTGACCTTCAATCATCAGGTCTATGTCTTCGAGAATAGGATGATAAACAGTTAAACCCAGAGACTGACATAATGCAATAATGCGATCGCGGTCTTCTGATTTTAACCAATTCATTTCTACAGCTAAAGTTGCACCAAAAGCCATTCCAGTAGTCACCGCGTGGCCGTGCATCATTTTCACCGCAGGTTCAAAGCGGGGACTCCAAGTATGTCCATAACCATGAGGACGATCTTGATAAGTCTCAAACATATTCGTTCCCTCATGCTTCATATAGGAGAATAATGCTCGATAAATAATATCGTCCGCAATTTCTGCTAAATCCTGATTTTCCTCCAAAGTTCCAAAGTGAGTTTCAATTAAACGAGATCCGTATTTTTCCAACAATTCAAACAAAACAGCATCATCGGTAATGGCCATTTTAATGATTTCCGCTATCCCATTACGGATATGACCAGTAGCCAAAGTGCGGAAGAAACTCCGATCAACTAAAGTGAGTACAGGAGGATGATAAGCACCAATACTGTTCTTAAACTGCTTACCGTTGGTGCAGGTGCGAGGTGAAGGACCAGCATCAATAGCTGCAACTACAGTCGTCCCGACCATAACATAAGGAGTCCGTCGGTGTTGTAAAGCACAAGCTAACCCAGCGACATCACTAAGAACACCACCACCAATAATTAGAACAGGTTCACTACGGGAAACATCACAACCATCTTTCCCTAAATACTCTAAAATTCGATGGACTGTTTCTGGGGTTTTATCTACTTCCCAAGCCCGAAAAGCCATCATTTCTAAAGGAATTTCATGAGCATCAAAATATTTGCGAACCTGCTCACCATACAACTCATTAACTGTTTGGTCAATTACTGCTACACAACGACCAAGACTGTTATAAATATTAGCTAAAATCTCATTCTCAGGTTTAAAAACTCCTTCTACAACCTTGACTTCTGAGTTGAGAGTGAAATTAGCAGTAACCTCAAAAGAACGCCCATCTTTTTTATGTGCTATTTCCCCTGAACCCGTGTACCACTTGGATGTTAGATACTTTTCCCCATGAATTAGTTTAATAATATTTGGTTCTGTTAGATTAGCAAATTTTTCTGTATCTACTACTAATTTATCTGTGATTTCTGAAGTTGGTAATATGCTTTGTAAACTCATTTCAAATGCCTTATTCTGATTATTGATATTTGCAACAATGGAATTGAAAAAATTGCTTTTCCTGGAATAGCTCAACTTGAACAGTTCTTTCTTTTAACAAAATTGCCAAGATGAACTGATATTTGAAACTTCACAGGATAATTCTCGCCAATCAGTTAGCTGAATAGCAGATTTACTTTTAACTTTGCTCAAGAAAGTAACAAAAAATTAAGTTTTCTAATCTTGACTGGTAGTTTGTGAGTAAATTAATGAAATTTTACAAGTGTTATTTACATATAGTAACACTTTTTTATTGCTGGTAGTTTATATATTGGTTAAATTAATACAAAATCTTTTTGGCTACAGTATTGATTAGATTTAGTGATTTAAATACTTATCAAAAAACATATAAGTAGGTGAACACAATAAAACCAAACTGTGTAAAGAAATGTAAAATCGCCTAAACCCTCTTCACTCTTGCCTTTTGCCTCTTGCCTTTTGCCTTGCCATAACGACAATTTTCAACGCCAACCTACTTATTATGGTGTTTGGAATAAGCGGAAAGAAGATATATTAGTGAAACCGAGCGAAAAAAAGTCAAGTAAGTTACTTTACACCCAGTCATGATCAGTATCTAGCCCTAGATTGGTTGTTCTGATAAAACTTCTTTCATGATCCCGATATCATCTTAAAATATTCTTAATTTCTACCAATTCTCGACCTTCAATTTACAAACCACCCTCAAACTATTATGGCTATAGGCTACGTCGCGCTTGTACTTCATGCACATTTACCCTTCGTTCGTCACCCCGGAAGTGACTACGTGCTAGAGGAAGAATGGCTATATGAAGCGATTACTGAAACTTACATTCCTTTATTAAAAGTATTTGAAGGCTTAAAACGAGATGGCGTTGATTTCAAACTCACCATGAGTATGACTCCGCCTTTGATTTCTATGCTTCGTGATCCTTTACTGCAAGAACGCTATGATGCTCACTTATCACAACTAGAAGAGCTTATAGAGTTAGAATCTGAGCGTAATATTCATAATGGTCATGTTCGATATTTAGCAGAACATTATGCAACTGAATTTAATGAAGCGCGAGAGTTATGGGAACGCTATCACGGTGATTTAGTTACAGCATTTAAACAGTTTCAAGATAGTAATAACTTAGAAATTATTACCTGTGGCGCTACTCATGGCTACTTACCATTAATGAAAATGTATCCCCAAGCTGTGTGGGCGCAAATTCAGGTAGCTTGTGAACATTACGAGGAAACTTTTGGACAAGCACCCAGAGGCATTTGGTTGCCAGAATGTGCCTATTATGAAGGTGTAGAGCGAATGCTGGCTGATGCTGGTTTACGTTATTTCCTCACCGATGGTCATGGGATTTTATACGCTCGTCCCCGTCCTCGCTTTGGTAGTTATGCCCCGATTTTTACAGAACCTGGTGTAGCGGCTTTTGGTCGAGATCATGAATCTTCTCAGCAAGTATGGTCTTCTGAGGTGGGTTATCCCGGTGCAGCCGAATATCGGGAATTTTATAAAGACCTGGGTTGGGAAGCTGAATATGAATATATTAAGCCCTATATAATGCCTAATGGTCAGCGAAAAAATACTGGCATTAAGTATCATAAAATTACTGGTAGAGGCTTAGGTCTTGCGGATAAGGCTCTATATGATCCTTACTGGGCAAAGGAAAAAGCGGCAGAACACGCTGCTAATTTTATGTATAATCGTGAGCAGCAAACTGGGCATTTACACAATATGATGGGTCGTCCGCCAATTATTGTTTCTCCCTATGATGCGGAGTTATTCGGTCATTGGTGGTATGAGGGTCCTTGGTTCATTGATTACCTGTTCCGTAAGTCATGGTATGACCAAAAAACTTATGAAATGACCCATTTAGCCGATTATTTACGAGCTAATCCCAATCAGCAGGTATGTCGTCCGGCTCAGTCGAGTTGGGGCTTTAAGGGTTTTCATGAATATTGGTTGAATGATACTAATGCTTGGGTTTACCCACATTTACACAAAGCTGCGGAACGAATGATTGAAATTTCTCAAATTGAGGCTGAAGATGAGTTACAGGAAAAAGCACTCAATCAAGCTGCAAGAGAGTTGTTATTAGCACAATCTTCTGACTGGGCGTTTATTATGCGGACGGGAACAATGGTTCCCTATGCAGTCAGAAGAACGCGATCGCATTTAATGCGCTTTAATAAGCTGTATGAAGATGTGAAAGTTGGTAAGGTTGATAGTGGTTGGTTGGAAAAAGTCGAATCAATGGATAATATTTTCCCCAATATTAACTATCGTGTTTATCGTCCAGCATTCTAATTAGGGAACAGCAACTCTGACTCCACCAAAAAAGCAAAACCCCCAGGATTGTAACTGGGGGTTATTTTTATGTATATCTTGTCAAATTGCCACTAGATACTATCGAGGTAAATTACGGCTGTGGTAAGCATCAATAGCATAGACAGGTACGCGTTGGGCATAGTCCATATCTACACCAGTAATAGATTTAGCTAAAGCTGCAAACTTATCAGAAGCCCAGTTGCGTTCGTGAATGGGCTTGCTTTGTTCACCCATAAAGTAGGCTAGAGAACCGATAACGGCAACCGCTACCCAACCAACAACCAATAGAGAAATTAAAATAGTCATTTGAAAACCTCGGTTTTTATTTTTTTATCCTTATGTAAATAAATATAACAGATTGTTAACAAAAGTTGCAAATTATTTTCTGGTGTGTATGCCCCTAAAATAGGTGAGGTATTCCTCACTGTAATTATTTTGTAATAAAACATACTAATGATAGGGGCAGGGGGCAGGG
>NZ_JADEWA010000317.1:0-6383 GCF_015207865.1 Dolichospermum sp. LEGE 00246 | reverse complement strand
CCCCTGCCCCCTGCCCCCTGCCCCCTGCCTCTTCCTAGCCATTAGCAGCGTGAAGAAGGGCTAATTGGTGGTATTTTTCGGCGTGTTCGATGAGTTCGGTGATTTCAGTGTCTGTGAGTTGACGGACTACTTTACCAGGAATACCCATGACCAGAGAACCGGGGGGTACATTTTTGGTGACCACTGCACCTGCGCCGATAATGCTACCTGTGCCGACTCTTACGCCATTTAAGACTATTGCCCCAATACCAATTAAACAACCCCGCTCAATGTGAGCAGAATGTACCACAGCGCGATGACCGACAGTGACATGATCTTCTAAGATTGTGGGGACACCAGGATCACCATGAAGAATTGCCCCGTCTTGAATATTTGTACATTCGCCAATTTCAATGCGTTCTACATCACCTCTCACCACAGATCCATACCAAATGCTGGCTTTGGCTGCTATGGTGACAGAACCAATAATGATGGCATTTGCTGCCACAAAAGCAGCTTGAGAAAATTCTGGAGATTTCCAGACGGAAGAGATAGACACGATAGAATATGGATATGGTACCCAGGAACACTGGAGAAACTCCAACCTTTAGAACTGGTTGCGAAATCAGAATATCACGACATTAACCTTCTATCGTTAGGCGGTTGTGAAACTTCTTCTCAAGCACTATCTTCATTTTATGTAGCATTGAGCAAGTTATCTAAAGTGGTGGAACAGGAGTGTAAAGTTAAACCTACCGGTGCTGGCAAAAAACACAATATTATGTTTATACGCACTTCATGATAAATCCAGGCTTTCAGTACCCGATATTTGGCCCTGAAATACAGTGTCCTCACTGTCGCCAAACGATTTCGGCATTGACATTGACGGATACTTATTTATGTCCTCGTCATGGCGCATTTGAAGCTGAACCCAAAACTGGGGAGTTAGTTCATTTACAGTCTGGTCGTCATTGGCGCAGATGGGATGGAGAATGGTATCGTCAACATACTCATCCTGATGGGATTCGCTTTGAAATTCATGAAGCTTTGGACAAGCTTTATACTCAAGGTTATCGAGCTACGAGGATTATTGTTGCTAACCGTTATCAGGAGTTGATGAGTGGCTATTTAGAACGGAGTACACCTTGGCGTTCTGGACAAGGGGAAGTTGCTACGGGGGCGCGATTATATGGCTTACCTGTAGAGTTTAGCCCCGATTCCGCTGCTGAACCTTGCTGGGAAGTAATTAACTTTGATTTGGATAAAGAACCTGGTGTGCCGGTGCGTTACCCATATTTTCGGTTGTTTGAATAGGTGATTGGTAATTGGTGATTGGTAATGGGTAATTGGTAATGGGTAATTGGTAAAAATTTTCGCCCTGTTCCCCAATTTGGGTTTTAGATTGTAGATTAATCCAAAATCTAAAATCCAAAATTCTATGCACCATGCTTCTATTAGAACGGCAAATATCCATTTAGCGATCGCTTTTTATGAGCAGCTAGGGTTTACGGTGGGCGATCGCTTCACTACCGGTTATACTCTAGCTTGCTGGATGGAAGGTTTAGGGACTCGAATTGAACTCATCCAAATTCCCCAACCCAAACCAGCCCCAGATGCTTTTAATGACGAGCATTATGTAGGCTATTATCATCTGGCGTTTGATGTGACACAGATTACACCAGATTTACCAACTTGGTTGGAAAGTTTAAGAACACGGTTAGCAACAATAGAATATTTACCACCCCTGAAAATTCTTTTAGAACCTACACAGCAGCAAATTGGCGATAACATTTTAGAAGTTGCGTTTATCGCTGATTTTGACGGGTTGCCTCTGGAATTTTTGCGGTTTTTGCATAAATCAACTTGAAATTACTATTAATGCCTTTTGGCTGATGCAATATTGTTCCTTTACAGCTACATTTTTAATTTCCATGAAGTACAGAAACATTTGCCCAATTTCCTCAGTCAATCAACATATGTAACTTAAATTACATATAGCTATTCGCCAAAGAGTATGTCTTTTTTCTCTATCGCACAACGACATCGCTTTTCTTTAGTTATCTTGAGTATTTGGGTAATAGCGGCTTTTATCTTCCATCAAGATGCTGCTCTTAGCAGAGATAAAGCGGATTTTTCTCCCCGTCTCCACAACTTCGACTCAGAAAAATCTCATAAAACACTAGTCGCTAAGGAAACATCAAATCTCGCTATTACAGCAAATGTTCGGAAGACAGTCCTTGATAATGGGTTAACTGTTCTCACTAAAGAGGTTCATAATGCTCCTGTAGTCACAGTGCAGGTATGGTACAAGTTTGGCTCAGGACAAGAAGCATCTGGGGTAAATGGTATTGCCCACCAACTAGAGCATCTTATGTTTAAAGGTACTAGCAATCGTCCCATTCAATTTGGGCGGTTATTTAGTGCTTTAGGCAGTGATTCTAATGCTTTTACCAGTTATGACCAAACCGCATATTACAACACGGCAGAACGGGATAAACTCACCGCTCTGTTGACATTAGAAGCTGATAGGATGAAAAACTCACTAATAGATCCTCAACAGTTAGCTAGTGAGAAGCGAGTAGTTATTTCTGAATTACAAGGTTATGAAAATAGCCCAGCATATAGGCTGAATCGCGCTGTGATGATGTCGGTTTTTCCTGATCATCCCTATAGATTACCCATTGGTGGAACTAAGGCGGATGTAGAAAAATTCACAGTTGCTCAAGTGCGGGAATATTACCAAAAATTCTATAGTCCTGACAATGCTGTTTTGGTAATTGCGGGAGATTTTGACACCTCACAAACTTTGAGAAAGGTAGAAACTGTTTTTGGTAAAATTCCTAAACGTCAATATTCACCCCATAAGCTCATAATTCCATCCCCAGCCGTTACTCCTACACCTGTGATTAAGTTACAAGAACCGGGGGGAAATCCATTACTACAAATAATTTACCCACTTCCTCAAATCAATCAACCAGATATCCCCGCACTGGAAGTCATGGATTATATTTTGACTGCGGGTAAAAATTCTTACTTGTATCAAGAGCTAGTTGAATCAGGTTTAGCTCATGATGTTTCGGCAAATGTCGCTAGTTTACGCGCGGGTGGTTGGTATGAAATGTTAGTGACATCTGTGGGAACTCAGGATTTAACTAAACTTGATGCGGCGGTAATCAAGGCTCTGGATAAACTTGTTAAAATTGGTGTGACAAAGGAACAAGTAGAACGAGCCAAAACTCAATTAACGGCTTCAGTAATTTTAAATAACCGTGATATTACCAATCAAGCTATGCAGTTGGGTAATGATCAAATCACGACCGATAATTACCAGTATACCGAAAATCACTTAGTAAATATTCGTAAGGTTCAAGTTGCTGATGTGATTAATGTCATCAATAAATACTTGCAACCAGAAGCACGGAAAGTGGGATTTTTTGAACCGACTAAACAAGTAGCAACAGTTCAAAGTTCATCTTATTCAACACCAACACAAGAGAATTTTGGTATTGATGTGGCTGTAGTTCCTGCGGAGGTTAAGCAGTATTCACCACCTTTAGACATATTACCCAAAGCTGAGAAAAGACAAATACCCCAGCAATTACAACTTGCTAATGGGTTACGCATACTACTGTTACCAGATAAAACTACGCCGACAGTTACTTTAAGCGGCAATATTAAAGCGGGAACAGAATTTGAGTCCGACAATCAGGGAGGATTAGCTTCTTTAGTGGCAGTAAATCTGATGAATGGCACTAAAAATCAAGATATGCGGACTATTGCCAGAGGATTAGAGGTAAAGGGCGCAAATTTGAATTTTGAAGCTTATCGTGAAGGTGTGCAGATTAAAGGTAGTAGTTTGGCGGTGGATTTACCTATTTTGCTGGGGACTTTGACGGATGTAATTAGAAATAGTACATTTCCTGAAAAAGAGTTTGCTCTTGCGCGTCAACAAGCTTTAACTTCCTTAGATTCAGATTTAGATGATGCCGATAAGGTTGCAAATCGGATCTTTGTGCAGTCCATTTATCCGAAAAAACATCCATTACATACCTTTCCGACTGCGGAGAGTATTAGCAAAATTCAACGTCGAGATGTGATAGCTTTTAAAGCGCAACATTATCGCCCTGATACTACAGTTTTAGCAATTGTCGGTGATTTTGATGTTAACAAAGTGCGATCGCTCATTCAAGCAAAATTAGGAGATTGGCAAGTTCAAGGCAAACCACCAACGCTAAAATATCCCAATGTGGGGATGCCGAAAAATATGATTCACGTTAATCCTGTTGTTCCTGGTAAACCCCAAGCGATAACTTACATGGGTTATACCGGCATTAATCGTCAAGATAAACGATTTTATGCAGCGATGATCTTGAATCAAATTCTCGGAGGTGATACATTATCGAGTAGACTAGGGCTAGAAGTGCGCGATCGCCAAGGTTTAACCTACGGAATTTATAGCAATTTCATCACAGGTAAAAATGTTGGTACATTTCTCATTGAAATGCAAACCAGTCCAGAAGACGCACCCAAAGCAATTTCCAGTACCCGCAACCTCCTCAAACAAGTTCATCAACAAGGTGTTACCCCTATTGAAGTAGAAACAGCCAAACGGAATTTAATCAGCAGTTATAATATTTCCTTAGCCAATCCCGAACAATTAAGCCAAAAAATGGTAATGAATGAAGTTTACGGCTTAAATCAGGAAGAATTGCGATCATATATCAGCAAAATAGAGCAAGTCAGCCTCAATCAAGTCAATCAAGCTGCTCGTGAATTACTTCATCCTGATAAAATTGTAGTTGTCACAGCAGGTCCACCAATTCTTGCCCATAAAAAGATTAAATAAATCTTAATGATAAGAATAGATGTGATTTGCAAATATCCATTTAGCCATGAGTAACTTCTTAATTCAGGTCTACTACAATCTACCTCGAATCATCTGTATATTTTCCCTGCTAATCAGTCTGGTAATCATGGGTGTATCTCCAGCAACAGCAGAAAACCTATCTAATAATTTACTAAAACAACCAGCTATAGAAATTACAGTTAACTTGGGTAATTCTAGTAATGAATTAAAATTTGAGCCAAATCACTTAGAATTGATCTCAGGTAAACGTTACAATCTCAAATTAAGTAATCCTAGCTCACAAAAACACTATTTTACAGCCAAAGACTTTGCCGATGCAATTTGGACGCAAAAAGTCGAAGCCGGAAATGTAGAAATTAAAGGTAATATTCACGAATTAGAACTTAAACCCGGCGCAGAGGCAGAATGGGTATTTGTACCTATCAAACTAGGTAAATACACTTTACGATGTACTATTGCTGGACACACAGAAGCAGGCATGAAAGGAGAAATTATCATTAAGTAAGTGATAATCTACCCCTAGAGGCGCAAAATAAGTTAACTTAAAACATAGATATTTTTGGCAATAAATCTCAACAACTTCAAACCCAATCGGTAAAGCGCCGCTAACTCATAAACTTCATATGAATATTTTCACCAACCTACTTTCGCAACCAGCACAGCCAAAACCTGAAAAACAACAACGCCGAGGGATTGAAATTAAATCAGCCCGTGAAATCGAAATTATGCGGCAATCGGCGAAGATTGTGGCAACTGTTCTTAAAGAAATTTCTGAGTTAGTGCAACCAGGAATGACAACGGCTGATTTAGATGCTTATGCCGAAAAACGTATCCGCGAAATGGATGCCACTCCTAGCTTTAAAGGGTATCATGGCTTCCCCGCCTCGATTTGCTCTAGTATTAATCATGAAGTTGTACATGGAATTCCTAACTCTAAAAAGGTAATCCGCTCAGGGGATGTATTAAAAGTTGATACAGGTGCTTTTTATCAAGGCTTTCATGGTGATTCCTGCATTACTATCGCAGTGGGTAATGTAACAACTGAAGCCGCAAGACTGATTAAAATAGCGGAAGAATCTTTATATAAAGGGATTGAACAGGTAAAAGCTGGTGTCCATTTGACAGAGATTGCAGGTGCAATTGAAGATCATGTCAAAGCCAATGGGTTTACAGTAGTGGAACAATTTACTGGTCATGGTGTAGGTAGAAATTTACACGAAGAACCAGCGGTATTTAACTATCGGACTCGTGAGATACCAAATGTGAAATTGCGCTCAGGGATGACTTTAGCAATTGAACCAATTTTAAATGCTGGTTCTAAGAATACCCGAATTTTATCTGATAGATGGACTGCGGTAACAGTTGATAATGCTTTATCTGCTCAATTTGAGCATACTGTGTTAGTTACAGATAGTGGGTATGAAATTTTGACTGATAGAACTTATCTTTGCTAAAATAAGATTTAAGAAGATAGCGGTTATCGTTTGCGTTTGAGTGAGATATAAGAACCCCACCCCCAACCCCCTCCCCGCAAGCG
>NZ_JADEWA010000316.1:0-6388 GCF_015207865.1 Dolichospermum sp. LEGE 00246 | reverse complement strand
AATCTGGGTAAATACTACTAAGATAGTAACACATATTTATTTCATATTCAAAATCTATGGTGAACCAAAATATCCCCGACTTCTTTGAGAAGTCGGGGATATAATTACCTATTTGCTAAACATTAATACATTTCCTATCTAGGATTTACTTCCATTTGCGCTTGTTCTAACAATAACTTCGTAACCTCCGGTTTACTCTTCGCCAACATTTTTTTAGTAACATTCTCTAACCAACATCATCATGAGCGAAACGGTTAAACAAGAAATCTAAGGCATAATTTCGCAGTTGATAATATTGAGGATCTTCCATAATCCTCGCTCTATCTCTAGGGCGAGAAAAAGGAATTTCCATCACTTCCCCAATTTTTGCATGAGGTCCATTGGTCATCATTACCAACTTATCGGACAAAAATAAAGCCTCATCAATATCATGGGTAATCATCAAAACTGTACAACGATTATCACCCCAAATCTTCAACAATTCTTCTTGCAATTCTTCCTTAGTAATTGCATCTAACGCCCCAAAAGGTTCATCTAAAATCAACACTTTCGGACGAATAGCTAAAGCCCGGGCAATGGAAACCCTTTGTCTCATTCCCCCAGACATTTGCATAGGTTTCTTTTCCATTGCATCAGCTAAACCCACCATTGCTAAATGATCTCTGACAATAGCCCGTTTTTCTGCTTCTGGCTTAGTTGGATAAACTGCATTTACAGCTAAATAAATATTTTCAAATGCTGTTCTCCAAGGTAGTAAGGCGTAGTTTTGAAATACGACCATTCTATCTGGACCTGGTTTTGTAATAGGTTGTCCTTCTAATAAAACTTGTCCAGTGGTAGGAAAGTTGAAACCGGAAACCATGTTTAATAAAGTTGATTTACCGCAACCAGAGTGACCGATAACGCAAAGAAATTCCCCTTGTTCAACGTTGAGGTTAACACCATCGAGAACTGTAAATGGTCCATTTTTAGTGGGATAAACTTTACAAACATCTTGGATTTGTAAAAACGGTTGACTGCTAATTGTGCTAGTAGCTGTGTTGGTAGTTCTCAAGTTGCGGTTTTGCATTTTAAATTTTTAGTTTTGAATTTTTTTAATAACTCGTTCCCAGTCTCCGACTGGAAATGCTATCAAGAGGCTCTGCCTCTAGTAAAATGAAGGCAGAGCCTTCTATACTTCATTCCCATACAGAGTATGGGAACGAGGAAAACGAGGAACAGAGTATGGGAACGAGGAAAAACGAGGAAAAGACCCGCTCGTTTCCCACTTACCGCGAGGTCTTATGATGAAAGATACCCGACTTCTAATGTGATGATGTCAATAAATCATGAATCTTTAGTAGAAATCGGGTATCTGGTTTAAGCTGCAATTTTACGCGGTGCATCAAGAATAACTTCTGCAACGGAAAAATCGCGTTTAATGTCTAAACTGGTGAGATAGGCAAAAGGATCATCAGAGTTGAAAGGTTTACCATCAAATAATTGAATTGGTTGACGAGTGTAGCTAATATCTAAACCTAATTCTCTAGCTGCGGTACTAAATACACCAACTCGACAAACTCTTTCCACAATTTCTACCCAGTTGCGAGGAAATGGCGTTTCTCCCCATCTTGCTAATTGTGTCATGATCCAGATTTGTTCGGTTCTGCTAGGACGATTAATAGCAGAATCAGAATAAAATTGATGATGGGCATACTCACGCATGGGATGATCTAAATCACAGGTATTAATGCCATCAGGATCTTCAATTTGGATAAAATCAATGTCGGTGCTGACATAATCCCGACTTGCTAGAATTTGTCTAACTTCTTGGGCATTTTGGGTATCAGCACAATATTTACAAGCTTCTAATAATGATTTGGTTAAGGCAATATGAGTGTTTGGATACTTATTTGCCCAGTCTTCCCGTACTCCTAAAACCTTACCAGGATGTCCTAACCAAACTTCTAAATCTGTGGCAATTGTAAAACCTGAACCTTCTACCGCAGCGCGATAATTCCAAGGTTCACCTACACAATAACCGTCAATTGTTCCCCCTTTTAAATCTACTACCATTTGGGCGGGGGGAATATTTTTCATGTCTACGTCAATATCTGGATCAATCCCTCCTGCAGCTAACCAATAACGCAGAAGTAAATTGTGCATTGATGCTGGATGGACTACGCCCATTCTGTGCATTTGATCACGGGTTCTGAGGAGGTAATTTTTGAAGTCTGAAAGACCATGTACACCTTCTTCGTAAAATTTCTTTGCTAAGGTAATGGCGTTACCGTTGCGAGTCATGGTTAAGGAGGTAACTACTGGTAATGGTTCGTTTTTATTGCCTCCTAAAGATAACCAAATTGGCATTCCTGACGGCATTTGTGCCGCATCTAAATAACCCCCACTGATGCCATCAACGACTCCGCGCCAGTTGCTTTCTCTGACTAAGGAAACTTCATCTAAACCATGTTTGGTGAAAAAGCCTTTTTCTTTGGCTATAGCTAATGGCGCACAAGCTGTAAGGGGTAAGAAACCGATTTCTAAATTAACTTTTTCTAAACCATGACGGGCAATATCTGGAGTTTTTCTTGCCCGAATTTTTTTGATGCGTTTTTGTTGGTTAAGGAAGTAAATCATTTCACTTCGCAAGGTGTAGTAGCTGGGATGTTTTACTACTTCCATGCGTTTGCGAGGACGAGGAATATCAACTTCTAAAATATCGCCAATTTTTGATTCTGGTCCGTTGGTTAGCATGACAATTCTGTCAGATAACAAAACGGCTTCATCTACGTCGTGTGTCACCATAACGGCGGTAACTTCGTTTTCTTCACAAATTTGCATTAATTGTTCTTGCAAATTCCCGCGAGTCAGTGCGTCTAATGCACCGAAGGGTTCATCTAACAGTAATAGTTTAGGACGAATTGCCAAGGCGCGGGCTATAGCTACCCGTTGTTTTTGTCCACCTGATAACATCCCTGGTTGTTTATCAGCATGGGGACGCAAACCGACCATATCTATGTGTCTATCAATAACCGCTTTGCGTTCGGCTGCGGGCATTCCATTTAATACTGAGTCTACCGCTAAGGCGATATTTTCTCTTACTGTTCGCCAAGGTAAAAGCGAATAGTTTTGAAATACGACCATTCTATCTGGTCCTGGTTTTTTAATTCTTTGTCCTTCTAAAGTGACTAAACCTTCTGTTGGTAAATCCAAACCGGCAATCATATTTAAAAGCGTGGATTTACCGCAACCAGAGTGACCGATAAGAGAAACAAATTCGCCTTTTTTAATTTGGAGGTCAATACCTTTGAGGGCGATATATTGACCGCCACCAGTTAATTCAAAAACTTTATCAATTTGCTCAACGCCAACAAATATAGACATAATTTTGGTAATTGTTAGTTGTCAGTTGTTAGTTGTCAGTTGTCAGTTGTTAGTTGTTAGTTGTCAGTTGTCAGTTGTTATTTCTTTGTTATTAACTAATGACCACTGACTAATGACTAATAGGGTGTTTGAAAAGTCATGATTGCTGTATCTCCCTAACCCTCCCCTTATAAAGGGGAGGGAACTAGATTTTTATTGTTTCCCCCCTTTACAAGGGGAAAGGGGTAACAATGTGATGAAAGTTACGGGATACCACTTTTCAAACAACCTCTAATGACTAATAACTATTTCTGTTCACTTGGTAAAATCCAGTTTTGTAATGCAGCCATGAGTTTATCTAGAATGAGACCAACAACACCGATATAAACTAGTGCTAAAATTACTTCACTAACGTTGTTATTTTGATAAGCATCCCAGATAAAAAAGCCGATACCAACAATACCCGACATCACGATTTCTGCCGCAATAATCGCTAACCAAGCCAAACCAATAGCAATTCTTAACCCTGTAAAAATGTAGGGTAATGCTGAAGGAATTAAGATATTAAAGAAATACTCTTTTTTAGAAAGTTGCAGAACTTTAGCAACGTTGTTATAGTCTTGAGGAATTTGAGTTACACCCACCGCAGTGTTAATGAGAATCGGCCAAATTGCGGTGATGAAAATTACGAATAATGCGGCTGGTTCGTTTTGGCGTAATGCTGCTAGGGAAATAGGAACCCACGCTAAAGGAGGTACTGTTCTTAATAACTGAAACAAAGGATCTAAAGCTTTTGACATGGTTCTATTAACACCAATCAAAACACCCAAGGCAATACCGACAATTGCCGCTAATGTGTAGCTAATAGCAACCCGTTGGAGACTAGCCCAAATTTGCCAAAAAAGTCCTTTATCAGTGCCTCCTTTGTCATAGAAGGGATACAGAATCAAGATCCAAGTGTCTTGAATAACTTGGATTGGTCCGGGTAATGTTGCCCCTGGAGTCCAAGAAAATAGTTGCCAAATAGTTAGAAAAATAAGTAATGCGATCGCCGGAGGTATAAGTTCAGGAAATTGTTTTTGTAAACTAGATAAAAAGCTATTATCAAATTTAGGAGTTGTCGAACGTTTTTGAGCTATGGTCATGAATTTTTCCTCAAATTTATGAATGGTTAATGGGTATTTTGTGGAAATTAAGTATGGTTTATTTAAAATCATTGTAGAGACTTTCTAAGTAGTGAGGCAGAATTAATTACACGATGTCATTGCGTAAGCGTTGCGTGGCGTTAGCCATATGGAACGAAGTGAAATGAATCAATCGCAAGGGTTGTGATTGCTTCCCTTCCCTCGCAATGACTGTAAATATTTTTGTCCAATTACTTATATCTCTACATTTTCGGACAGGTCTATTGATTAAACACCTACTTTTTTAATTTTTAAACTCTTGAGATATTCTTCTGGTTTCTCAGGGTCGAATTTGACTCCATCAAAAAACTCTTCAACTCCACGAGATGTACTAGTAGGAATGTCAGCAGCAGGTATTCCTAATTCTTTAGCTGCTTCTTTCCAAATATCTTCCCGGTTCACTTTTTTAATTAATTCCTTAGCTTTGGCTGCACCATTGGTAATGTAATCCTTGGGCAAGAATCCCCAACGCACGTTTTCAGTGATAAACCATAAATCATGACTTTGGTAAGGATAAGAAACACTACCTTTAGCATCTTTCCAGTAATAAGCAGCCATTGATTTATCGTCTATTTTACGACCATCACCCATGTCATATTTACCTTGGTATGGGTCAGCCAGAACTGCTGGGGAAGATAGACCAAAATACTTTTTAGCGGCGAGAATTTCTGCGGCTTCTTTGCGGTTATCAAAGTTATCTAGCCACTGTTGGGCTTCCATGACACCTTTTAATAAGGCTTTTGTGGCTTTGGGATTTTGGTCAACCCAATCACCTCTCATGGCAAAATATTCTTCGGGGTGATTTTTCCAAATTTCGGCTGTTAATGCCGCCATGAAGCCGATTTTGTCGTTAACCAGGCGGAATGGCCAGGGGTCGCCTGTACTGAAAGCGTCCATGGTGCCGGTTTTCATATTGGCGACGGTTTGCGCCGCTGGGACTGTCAGCAATTTGACATCTGTATCTGGGTCAATTCCACTGGCTGATAACCAGTAGCGAATCCACAAATCTTGGTTAACGTGCGGGAAAGTGAAAGCTGCGGTAAAAGGTGTGGAAGATTTCATTTGGGCAAATAATGGTTTTGCCGCATCGAGTTTTAAGCTAATACCTTTCCCTAGATGTTTGTTTGCGATCGCAATTGCATTACCATGTGTAACTAACTGAGCTAACACATACATGGGTATTGGTTTATTACCCTTAGTAATTTTTCCTTCTGTAATTAAGTGCGGCATGGGCATTTGCCATTGACCACCATCAATACCACCACCAGCAGAACCAATTTCTACGTTGTCTCTTGCTGAACCCCAAGAAGCTTGTTTAGAAATTTCGACATCTGACATCCCATATTTCTGAAAAAAGCCTTTTTCTAAAGCAATTATTAATGGTGCAGACTCAACAATGGGAATATATCCAAGTTTAACTTTTGTCGTTTCTGGTTTTTGTTCGTCACTAATATTAGCTACTGCTTGAACACCAGATTTTGCAGAATTACCAGTGGTTTCTGGTGGGTTTCCTAAACAGCCTTTCAGTAATACGGCACTGGCAGAAACTCCAGCAGTGACAATAAATTTACGGCGAGTAATTTGATTCAAAAAGTCGGACATAACTAAATCTCCTACATTTACAAAGTTATTTTTTAGCCATAATTTAGACATTAAAATTCAAGCAAAATCATAATATTTTCTTGCTAATGCCATAAAAGAATTGCCTTTTCTAGATAAAAAAGCTGATTTAGGTATGGGGGCAAAGTTTAATTACTTTGGGTTTTTGGGTAAGATGGAAAACAACCTCTGAACCAATTAAAATCAGTTTACAGGTTTTTTTGGGAAATGGATCAACTTGGCAAGGTAGTTATTAAATA
>NZ_JADEWA010000315.1:0-6390 GCF_015207865.1 Dolichospermum sp. LEGE 00246 | reverse complement strand
ATTACGATATCCAAACTTATCTATATACCATCCAACCACTTTTAAATTTATCCCCAGGAGACATAGAAAAATTTTCTGGTTTAGGACTTAACTTATAGTGATGAATCTAAATCAGATTGCCAAGAGTAGAATACTGTAAATTGCATCATAATGTATATTGTTGGAAGTTTCTTTATATCGTAAACATTTTACATCACGGTTTGTAATTTGCATAATCAACATAGTATTTCAAACATCCAACTCAATGTAAAATACACCAAGCAAACTGGCAAATGAAGTTATATGATATAAATGATTTACCAGAATAAAATATTTGTAACTAGGTTTGTTATTTCATGGAGAACTTGATTGAACTATGGTAACAATAAAATCTCAACGGAAAGTGCTGTTATCTCATGGTGAAGATGGGTATTTTGTTGTCGAAGTACCCAGTTTACCCGGTTGTATTAGTCAGGGTAAAACTCGTGAGGAAGCTTTAGCTAATATAGAAGAGGCAATATCTCTCTACATTGAAGTTTTGCAAGACAGAAATGAACCTGTTCCAGAAGATACAGTTGAGGTTGTGCTGGTGTGAGTAAATTACCTATAATCTCAGGTTTAGAGTGTGTAAAAGCACTAGAAAAAATCGGCTTTGTTGTGGATAGGCAAAGAGGAAGTCACATTATAATGGTTCGTGAAGAACCTAGAACCACAATATCTGTACCAGATCATAAAGAACTAGATAGAGGTACTTTGCGTGGGATTATTCGACAAGCGGGTTTGAGTGTGATGAATTTATTGAACTATTGTGAAATAGCAACAAAGCCATAACCTGAACATTTTCCCACTCATTTTATAATTTCTATTTCTTGTAACTATTCCCTAATTAATATATTTATGCAAATCAACTTTCAAACCTTTACCGTCAACAAACGATTTCCCCTCACAATTAGTCGGGGGACAACAGCACAAACAACAAATATCTGGTTACAAATTACCGCAGAAGGAATTACAGGTTGGGGAGAAGCATCTCCTTTTGGTGTAGGCAACCATAGGCAATCTACGGAGAAAACCCAGGAAACTTTGCAGCAAATCATACCTACTTTACAAAAATATAGCCCTTGGCAACGGCAGGAAATTGAGGCACTATTAGAACAAATGCAAATTCCGTCCGCAGTCAAAGCGGCTGTGGATATGGCATTACATGATTGGTTGGGTAAGCGTGTGAATTTGCCATTGTGGCAACTGTGGGGACTGGATAAAAATGCGATCGCCCCAACATCGGTAACAATTGGCATTAATTCCCCAGCAGGTGCAAGGGCAAGGACGGGAGACTGGTTACAATTTATGGATGTGCAGTTGTTAAAAGTCAAATTAGGTTCAACCGAGGGAATAGAAGCAGATCAAAAAATGCTCTTAGCGGTACGGGAAGAAGCGGACGGAAAAGATATATTTGTTGATGCTAACGGAGGTTGGAATTTAACCGATGCTGTAAATATGTGTAATTGGTTGGCTGATTTGGGAATAAAGTATGTAGAACAGCCATTAGCAAGGGGTGAAGAAGCAAATTTAGCCGAATTGAAAAAACATTCCCCCTTACCAATTTTTGTAGATGAAAGTTGCTTTACCAGTGCGGATATTCCCCAATTAGCTAATCATGTTGATGGCATTAATATCAAATTAATGAAATCTGGGGGAATCACTGAAGCCATGCGGATGGTGCATACAGCCAAAGCCCATAATTTACAAATCATGTTTGGCTGTTATTCTGATAGTTGTCTAGCTAATACCGCCGCGTTACAACTTGCACCACTGGCTGATTATTTGGATTTAGATAGTCACTTAAATCTAATTGATGATCCTTTTACTGGTGCAGTGGTAGAAAATGGGCGAGTTTTGCCGAATAATTTACCTGGTTTGGGAGTGAAACATTGTGCGTCTGTCGCTTAATCAAAAAATAGCAATTCTTCTTCATGAGGGAATTACTGGAGTTCAAGGAAAAACAGGGTTGTCAATTTTACGCTACAGCGAGTCCCCCATTGTGGCGGTGATTGATAGAGAATCTGTAGGTAAGTCTTTAGTCGAGTTAACAGGTATTCAGCGAGATGCGCCAATTGTGGCATCTGTGACAGCAGCTTTACAGTATAAACCGGAAGTTCTAGTAATTGGGATTGCACCTAAAGGTGGTGCTGTTCCTGATGATTATTGGCTGGATATCAAAGATGCCCTCAAGGCGGGAATGTCTTTGGTAAATGGGTTACATACACCAATGGCAAATATACCGGAGTTAAATGCCCTCCTGAAACCAGGACAATTAATTTGGGATGTCCGCAAAGAACCAGCTAATTTAGATGTAGCATCGGCAATGGCGCAAACTCTGCCCTGTCGGCGGGTGTTGACGGTGGGAACGGATATGGCTATTGGTAAAATGTCTACCAGTTTGGAATTACACCGGGTGGCTAAGTTGCGGGGTATCCGTTCTAAGTTTTTGGCTACTGGTCAAACTGGGTTAATGTTGGAAGGGGAAGGGGTGGCTTTAGACGCTGTGCGGGTGGATTTTGCTGCGGGTGCGGTGGAACAGTTGGTGATGCGTTTTGGTCAACATTACGACATTTTGCAAATTGAGGGGCAAGGTTCTCTTTTACACCCTGGCTCAACGGCTACTTTACCGTTAATTCGGGGTTCTCAGCCTACACATTTAATATTGGTGCATCAAGCAGGACAAACCCATAACCGGAATAATCCTCATATACCAATTCCAGCGTTATCTGAGGTGATTCGGATGTATGAAATTGTTGCTAGTGGTGCGGGGGCTTTTCGTCCTGTTCCTGTGGTGGGAATTGCTTTGAATACTCGGAATTTGGGGGAAGTGGAGGCGAAAAATGCGATCGCCCAAATTATAGCAGAAACTAAGTTACCTTGTACAGATCCTGTTCGGTTTGGGGCTGGGTTATTATTGGATGCTGTTATGCAGAGTTGAATATTTTTTTTGCACGCAGAGGCGCAGAGGCGCGGAGAGTAGGCGTTTTATGGTTGGTGGAGTTTTATGGGAATTTCAATGATAAATTCTGTTCCTTTTTCGGGTGCAGAGATACAATCTAATTTACCACTGTGTTTATCTACGATAATTTGATAACTGATTGATAGTCCTAAACCTGTACCTTCTCCTACAGGTTTGGTGGTGAAAAAAGGATCAAATATGCGTTGTTTAATTTCGGGTTTTATCCCCATACCATTATCTTTAATGGCAATTTGTACCCAATTATTATTAATGATTTGAGTGCGAATAATGATCTGGCTAGGATTATTCTTGAGTTCTGCGGTAGATAAACTTTTTTCACGCTGTTTGAGAACATCAATGGCATTACTAATGATATTCATAAATACCTGATTTAGTTGAGAAGCATAACATTGGACTAAGGGAAGATTACTATAATTTTTAATGACTACATTCCTAGAATAGCCTAACTTTTCTTGGAATCGAGTTTCTAAAATCATTAATGTACTATCAATTCCCTCATGGATATCTACAGGTTTCATTGCGGACTCGTCAAGACGGGAAAAATTACGTAAACTTAAAATAATCTTCCGAATCCGTTCTGAACCTACCGTCATTGAATCAAGAATTCTAGGTAAATCTTGAATAACAAAATCAAAATCATTGTCTTGTTTATATTTTTCAATAGTAGCTGAGTGACTAGGATATTCTTGTTGATATATATTCAGTAAATTGATAATAGATTCAGTATAATTACTAGCGTGTTCAATATTCGCATAGATAAAATTGACGGGGTTATTAATTTCATGGGCAATACCCGCAACCATTTGTCCTAAACTGGACATTTTCTCCGTTTGAATTAATTGTGATTGTGTGGCTTTTAATTCATTCAATGTTTGTTCTAAGTGCAGATTTTTTTCATTGAGTTCCTGAGTTCTTTGGGTGACTTTTTCTTCTAAATTACTATAGAGTTGGGCATTTTCTAGGGAAATAGCAGCTTGAGAAGATAGGAGATTTAATATTCTTAATCTGTCAATAGTGAAAGCACCCACAGTTAGATTATTTTCTAAATAAATAATACCAATTAATTGCCCTTTATTCAAAATAGGATTGCATAATATGGATTTAGATTGATGCTGAATAATGTATGAATCATTGGCAAAATTCTGATCATTTGTAGCATCACTAATTAATAAATATTCTTGCATATTTGCTACATAATTAATAATACTTAATGGTAAATCTTGGCTATCGTTAATTGGTGTAGTAGAAAATTTATATTCATGTTCATTCATACATTGAGCTACTAATATTAAATTTCCCTCTTTTTGCAAAATTAATGCAGATTTATTGGCGGCAACATTCTCTGATATTACCTGCATGAGAGTATATAATAACTTATCTATCTGAATTTCTGAAGCAATGGCTAAGGATGCTTTAGTCACAGTTTCTAAATCTAATAATGCAGAAACACCCGTCAAACTAGGTTTACTAATAAGTGTACTTACTTCACCGGCTGTTAATTTAGTTTTAGTTTGATTAATAATAGGTTCAAGCAAATGAGGATAGGTTGTTTCTAAACTCTCAATTTTAGCCCTAGCTCCCCAATTAGCATAACAATAATAAGCATCTATTAAATAAGTTTTAGCAATTTTCTCTTTATTAAAGCTCAGGTAAAATTTAGCTGCTAGTTCATTAGCTAGTGCTTCTTCATGAAGATATTTGTGTTTTTTAGCTCCAATAATTGCTTGGTCATAAAGCTCTATTGCTTGCCAATTATTTCCTAACACTCTCGCTTTTTCTGCTTCTATTAATTCATATTTATGTTGAAAATTTATGGGTGCATGAACAGCCCAATTTTTCATTTTCTCTTGATTGGATAAAACCTTTTCTAAATATTGTTTTTGTCCACTCACAGACTGCTGATCATATTCAGCTAAAAGAGATAAAGAATAATAAAAATTATATTGACTCGTAGTAACTTGTCCCACCACACATTCTAAATAAGCTTCACCTTGAATCCCATTTTCAACAGCAATACTGGTTAAACCAGAGAAGTAATAAAATATGGTTTTTGCTAAATATAATGAAAATAGTGTAGTTGAGGATTTAGATGAGATCAAAATTGGTAATATTTGAGATTCATCAAATAACTCACCATCAAATGTTTGTTTGGTTTCATTAATTTCTGCAAGATTAAAAACTAGCTGATACCATAGCTTATGTAGTAAAACAGTACCTTCTTGCTTCAAACTATACATTAAAAGTATATGACTTTTTAACTGCTCAAATACATAGGATAAGTTTTCACCACTGAAAATCATATTCATGTTATACATTGACGAGCAGTAACCAGAATATTCTAAATCTCCAGTTTCTATTCCGCTTTGTAAGGCTTCTTGTAAGCTACTTACTACTGTTTTGAGATGTTTTTTCCAAAATAGGACATTGCAAGCCCACATTAGCATAACTCGACATTTAACTGTTCTACCATCAAATTTATCTAATATATTTAAAGCTAATTCACCATAACGATATCCAGTTTCAATATCTGCAAAAAAACCGCAGAGTATCACCCCATAATTCACATATCCAGGAGCAGAAAATGGGGAATTACCATATTTTACTGATAGATTGATCATGGTAAAGATAATAACTGGGAATAATTCTGGATCAACAAAATAACTAGCAGCAGTCAGATTAGTTAAAATCCGCATCACCGCGAGTTTATCAGTAGCTATCATCTCTGGTAAATTGATTAAATCATCAACATTTAAGTTTTGTGGAGGTGTTTTTTCTAAATTTACTCCCAGCAAGTTGACTAAATTCAACCCTGTCTCTATTGCTCTTTGTAGTTGCAATTGAGACATATAGATTTGTATTTGTGCTTCATACACTTTTACTTGATCTATAAGACTGGTAGCATTTTGTTTAACTACTTCTATATATATTTCTGCTTGCTCAAAATCAACATTTAAATATTCTGCTTCTGCGATTTCTGTGTAAATATTTAAAGTTAATTCATACTCATCTTCCCAACTATTTACTGCTAAAAGTTCCAAGCCTACCTTTAAATATCTAATAGCAGATTCATAAGCGGTAGAAGATTTTGCTTTACAACCAGCAATTAAATTTAATTTAGCTAATTCATATCTTTCTGACTGATTAGTAATTAATTCGACCCCAATATTTAACTGGTTAACTATCTCAAATATCTTCTCTTCCAGTTCCGCAGCATTGGTATTTTTTAATAGTAACTGACCAATTTTTAAGTGCATTGCTGATTTATCAACATCAGAAATTAGGACATAAGCTGCTTGCTGAACTCGGTCATGAAAAAATTTATATTTAGCAAAAATTAATTCAGTGTTATTAACCGGTAAATTTAAGTTAAAAACATCAAATACTGATTC
>NZ_JADEWA010000314.1:0-6439 GCF_015207865.1 Dolichospermum sp. LEGE 00246 | reverse complement strand
GGAGTAGGGGGAGTAGGGGAAGTAGGGGAGAAATTTCATTCTTCATTCTTCATTCTTCATTCTTCATTCTTCATTCTTCAGAACTCCTACTTGCCCGGTTCTTGGACGAAAATCAGGGGAAGTAGCCCTAATAGTCGGCACAGGCTAGAAAGGGCAAATAAACCTAATAAACCGCCAAAATTAGGACTTTGGGCAATAAAACCGCCGATTGTTGTACCTAAAGCTCCACTTACCCCCCCTACAGCCGCAACAATGGCAAAATAGATAGATTTATTCCTCACAGGAGCAATTCCCAGATACATATTAGTGCTACATAAATCAACACCTGCCCAAGTGATGCCAGTGAAAATATGTAAAAGCGGCAACCATAGCCAAAAATCAAGTTGATGATTACCAATTCCTAACCATAATAATGGTGTAATTGCGACTAAAACGCCAACACAGATGAGAATGGGACGATTGCCAATTCTATCAGCTAATTTCCCCCATAAAATCAACACTAACAGATTTGCCCCAGTCTGAAGACTGCTATAAATAGTTACTAAAGTCACATCTAAATCTAAAGTATCTAATAAATAGAAGTTGAAAAAAGGTGCGCTCAAATGCACAGCCAACATCCAAATACTGAAATAAAGTAGAAATAGTAAGAATTTAGAGTTCTCCCCAATAATACTAGTCCAATTAGTTTTTTCTTGGCAAATATCTTCAGGAGGACTTTCACAACCATTTAAACTATACTGATTTTGTAATTGTGGATTGACATCTACTTGGAAATACTGGCAAAACAAGCTCAGAATCCCGCAAATAGTCCCTAAAGATAGAACTAATCCATAACCTTGGATAGTTCCACCATACCAATGTGATATTACTAATCCCGCTAAAGGAATACATATTAAATTCGTCAGATGACAAGCACTATTCCGAATCCCAAAATATCTCCCTCGTAACCTGCGGGGAACAATAATTGCTAACCAACTTAGCCAAGATGCACTTCCTAATCCTCCTAAAAGATGACTAAAAAGAACAATTGACAGTGTTAATACTACCAATTGTTGAGAATTTAGGACACTGGAATTATTAGCGAAAATACCAATTACCAGAATTAGCCATAATAAACGAGAAGTTCCAAAGGTTAAGAGAGAATACTTTAATCTACTGGTAGTCTGTTCGGAAATGTAAGCGCCCACAGGTTGAACCAAATTTACCAGCATGGGAATTGAGGATAGCATTCCAAATATCACTGGAGTAGCATCCAACTCGACTAACAAATTACTGACTAAAATTCCCCCCGTACTCAAAGAAAAAATAGATGCAAAAATAGCATCTGCCGTAGAAGCTTGTAAACTGGTACGAATATCGTTTTTAGTAAATTGCTTAGGAAACTGTTTAATTAGTGAAGAGTCGAGATTGGAAGTCTGAATATCCAGTGGTTCAACTATGTCAACTGGAAGGGAATTCATATTATCATGTCTATGAAACGGATGACGAATTTTAGAGGAAGTAAGTGGGCGTTAAAAAATATAAACCTAACCCCCCAACCCCCTTCCCTACCCGTTAAGGGTGAGTCAAAGCCTCTCCAGTAAGTAATTGGACAAAAATATTTACAGTCATTGCGAGGGAAGGGAAGCAATCACAACCCTTGGAATTGCTTCATTTCACTTCGTTCCATATGGCTAACGCCACGCTGCGCTAACGCCATGACATTGTGTAATTAATTCTGTCTCACTACTTAATAAAAGTAATTCCTTTCCGTTCTATAAAACTTACCCCTCTCCTAAGAGGAGAGGGTTAGGGAGAGGTAGGGGAGAGGTTTTACATTTAATTGTGCCAAGCTACTTATATCTAATCACTGATAAATTGTGATCTTTTGCTTTTGTATTTTTCAACAAAAAGTTTGTTGTTTCAATATCAGTTTGCAGACTCACAGTCTATAAAACACCGCAGAAAATGTCATCAGTATTGCATAATTAGGAGATTAATCGAGTTTTTGCAATTAATAATTGAGGAAAAGATCCAATTCTCCCTTATTTCTCCCCATGAAAATAATTGTTTATATTTATACTGATCCATTATTAGATACTGTTCCCAGCCCAGATGATTGGGGTTGGGAAGTAGATAAAATTTATGAAGATTTAGGAAAACGCAGCCAATTACAACAATTATTAATTGATTGTCAAACTGAAACTGTAGATTATCTACTGCTGCGCCGATTAGAAGAATTAGGTGATAGTTTATCCCAAGTGAGCGATCGCCTTAATCAAATAGAAACAATGGGAGTCATAGTCATTACGACACAACAACCCTATGCTTCCAAATCTAGTCAAATCCCCGCCGAACTACTACAATTATTACCAGAAATTCAATATCAACAACGTAGCCGCCGAATTCGTCAGGGACACGCTCGTAATCGCCTAGAAACCTCACCACCACCGGGAAAATCCCCCTATGGCTACCGGAGAGGACAGGGTAAATATATTATTGATCGCACTACCTCACCCGTTGTTAAAGATTTTTTTGAATATTTTTTACTCTATGGTTCTGTCCGTGCTACCGTCCGTTATATAGGTAAAAAATACAGTAAAAATATTTCTGTCACTACAGCTAGACGGTGGTTAACTAATCCAGTTTATCGCGGTGATACAGCCTATCAAAACAGGGAAATTATCTCTAATACTCATGCGGCAATTATATCCAGAGAGGAAGCAGCGCAAATTGATAGAATATTACGACGCAACAGCCGCTTACCATCGCGGACAGCTAGTGCGCCCCGTTCTTTAGCTGGTTTAGTCATTTGCCATCAATGTCAGTCACAGATGATTGTCACCAGTGTTACCCAGCGTCATCATAATAAAAAGTATTTATATTTACGCCCAACCGAATGTCCTCAACAGCCTAAATGTCGTGCTATCCCTTACCAAGTAGTTTTAGAAAAAACCATTGATCATGTTTGTCAAGATTTACCTTTAGCTGTCGCCGGGATAAATTTTCCCCAATTAGATGCAATTAAAAATAGTTTAGGCAATGATATATCTCGTCAGCAACAAATCCTCCAGGAATTACCCACTTTCATAGAAACGGGGATTTTAGATATAGAAACTGCAAAATTAAGAGCTTACAAACTTCGCACAGAAATTTCCGAACTTCAAGCCAAGTTAGCAATTCTTCCTCCTGTGAATTTGCGTTCTGTAGCTGAAGCTGTCTCTATTCCCCAATTTTGGCTCGATTTATCAGAGGTAGAACGAAGATTTTACTTCCGTGAATTTATCCAACAAATTCAAATTATCCGCCAAAATAGAGAATGGGATGTACAAATAATTTTTATTTTCTAAACCACAAGATCCCCGACTTCTCAAAGAAGTCGGGGATCTGAATCATTGATTATTCATCTTGATTTTTGGGGGACTGTTTGCCTTTTTTACCTGCATTTTTGACATTCATCACTTTTCCTAGTAAATCAAACCAAAAAGGCGCACCCATCGCAATAGCGATACCACTGACAAACCAACCAGCAATCATACTTAAAACACTGAAAACAGGCAACCCATTAACTCTATATTTTGTGCTGTTGATTTGCTGTTGTATGTTAGCACTTGTCCAACCAATTGGTAATTCAACTTCCTTTAAAATCTCGTTAGGATCTATTTTATTGATATCTGAAGGATTAGAGCCTTGTGGTGCTACTTTTACAGCCTGGTTAATAATTATTTCCCGCAATAAAGAATCCTTAGATAAACGGTTAATGATATGAAAAGTATCGGCATTGGTTGTGATAGCTAAGGTTATGCCAATGATAATTGCCACTCCTTTAGCATTACGTTTATAAACACCACCGGCTCTTTCCATTGAGCTATCAAAACTATTTTCAATTTCTCTTCGCAAAAGAGTAATACCTTCCTCCGTGCTTTTAGCCTTCATCTGGGCGCGTTTTGCCATAGTTTCAATGCTATCAACTACAGAATTTGGCAAAATATCAATCAGTTCTTTAACTTTCTTATAAGTTTCACTATCTTTATCTTGGATAGCTGCTATGACTTCACCATGAATATCACTACCTTTCTTGATAGATTTGACGATTTCATTAATATTAGGTTTTAAGCCTCCTATGACTATAGCTTTTTCTGCATTTTCAAAAATATCTTGTCTTAAGAATTTTAGTTCCCGCAAAGGCTTATCTAAAATATATTCATGATTGGCTATAGTTGCTGCAAAACTTTCTATGTATTTAGCTAGGCTATCTCCCATCCTATTTATCACCATGTAGATATCATATTTATCCTTTTTGAATTCATCAATAATCAGGTTATATTCTAACTCCAACCGTCTATAATCTGCGGCAATATTGGTGGCAAATTCACTAGATAGCTCCTGGTTATTAATGTAAACTTGTAACTGGATCAAAATTTGTCTAACATCATCTAACCGTTCAGCTTTGAATTGCTCCAACCTAATTTCAGTTAATTTTTGTACCAATATTGGCAGTTGGAGTGTATCCATAAAAGTATTAGCAAAATTTTCACCACCAATATAGGAAGGCGCACTACGTTTTTGATCACCAAACACAGTTTCTTTTTTAAATCTAGAACTAGACTTTCTAAACAGACTAAAGAATGAGCCAATTGCCCAAGTCGCTTTCCGAGGTAAAGTTGCCAATAAACCTTTCGCCTCTTGATTAATACTTTGAATTAAAGGATTACCGTAAATTTTATTGACAAGTTGAATTATTTCGGGATTTTCTGAAGTTTGAGCATCACCAGCTAAAAGAATTTCAATTGATCTTCTCAAGTGTTCAGCCCGCCATTGCAGTACGGTTGTCAATAGTTCTTGAATTTCCGAAGCCAGTAAACTTAAAATTAAGTAAATAAAAACTAAACCCAGTGCCACATCTAAAATAAAAGGTAAGTTCATTGACATTCTCCTTCGGGGTAGTTGACTAAATGCTAATGGTAGTATTTATATCATTTAATCGTAAAGATGCTTGTAAACTTCCTTAAAAAATCAATAAGAAAATCTTCGCCAAAAAATTATCTCTATTCATGAGAAATTGAGCTAATTTGGGATTTAGCCATTGTCTTTGAATATAGATTGTTCCTAGATGGCAACATTGGAGATTCGCTTTGATCTCTATGTGATTAAACCTAGCAGTTATAAGATTCGCATAGAATATGCAAGAAGGAAGCTTTGTTTGGACTCATCTAGAAAAACAGCATCGTGTGATTGAAAAAAAGATTGATTGGCTATGGCTAATCCTATTGTTATTAGCAGCGGTGATTTTGTTTAGTATCAATCTTGGAGGTTTGCCCTTACAAGATGGCGATGAGGCAACCGTAGCTAGGGTAGCGCGGGAAATTTGGCAAGCCCCAGTAGATTCAATGCGCTGGCTTTACCCCACTTTGGGAGGTGAACCATATCATCACACGCCGCCACTTATGCACTGGTTAATTGCTGGGGCTTATTATCTGGGTGGTGTCAATGAATGGACAACGCGCCTACCTGGTGCAATTTTGACAGCAACTTCTGTACCTTGCTTATATTGTCTAGGAAGGGAGATATTTCGTCAACGTTGGGCAGCTATTTATAGTTCCTTGATTTATTTAACAATGCTGCCTGTGGTACGTTATGGCAGGTTGGCAATGTTAGATGGGGCAGTTGCCTGTTTTTTAATTGTGATGATGTGGTTTGTCTTGCGATCGCGGCGGGATTTACGTTACTGCTTAGGTGTAGGCATTAGTTTTGGGTTAATCTGTCTAACTCAAGGCATGATGGGTATTTATTTAGGTGCAATTGTTTTAGTCTTTCTTTTTTGGGATACACCCAGACTACTCACAAGTTATTATTTCTGGATAGGTATTTTTATCGGTTGTCTACCTGTATGCTGCTGGTATGGGTTGCAATTATGGCACTATGGGTATCCCTTCAGTATTGATATCAATACATCTTTAAGCCATATTCAAACCATTAATAATGGCACATCCCAAGCACCTTGGTATTATCTTTTAGAAATCGCCAAATGGACATGGCCTTGGTTGATATTTCTCCCCCAAACTATCCGCATTACCTGGGAAAATAATAACTTAAGTTGGGCAAAATTAATTATTATCTGGTGTGGTGTTTATCTATTAATTATTTCTCTCATTAGCTTTAAACTCCCCTGGTATATATTCCCCATTTACCCTAGTTTGGCTTTAGCTTTTGGGTTTCAATTAGCCCAGATGGAAAATGTCCCCTTATTCTCAGGCTATCCCCGCGCTTGGGTAACGAGTTTAGCGATATTGGCGGTAGTAGCCTCTGCCAGTAGTATTTATTTTGGGGGCAGAACATTAGACAAAGCCGAGTTACAGATTATTTTTGCCGCAGTAGCTTTAACTATGACTTTATCCGCAATTTTAGCAGAACGCGGTGATAGACAATTTCTGAAGATTTTAATTTGGGGAAGTTATAT
>NZ_JADEWA010000034.1:0-22680 GCF_015207865.1 Dolichospermum sp. LEGE 00246 | reverse complement strand
ATATAAAATAATCTGAAGAACAATATACAAAATGTAGATATCGGCATAGGATGTGCGATAACTAATTCTACTTATAGCTATTTTGCAAGGATGATATTTGCATATTGTCAAGTTGAGATTGTGAATAAAGCCCAAGGATAGGAAAAACAAAAAGGTTGAAAGTTCTATCTACAAAGGTAATTCATGGTTAATCATCCCGACAGCTTAATTAATAGTCAAGGGGTGATGTTAAGGATTTATTTCTAGGAGATGGCATGAAAATAGCAGTTGCGAAAGAAATAGAAGTTTGTGAACGGCGTGTAGCTTTAATTCCCGACACCGTAGCCAAATTAGTCAAACAAGGTTTAGAAGTTTTTGTAGAAGCAGGGGCGGGAGAAAAAGCATTTTTTAGCGATGCTGACTATGAAGCAGCAGGTGCTAAAATTATCGGCAATTCTGCTCAATTATGGAGTGAAGCAGATATTTTACTCAAAGTTAGCCCACCCCAAACCAGAGAAGATGGCCGGACAGAAATTGAGTTACTTAAATCCGGTTCTGTATTAATTAGCTTCCTCAATCCTCTGGGAAATCCCGTAATTGCCCAACAATTAGCAAATCGGCAAATTACAGCTTTGAGTATGGAATTAATCCCCCGTACCACCAGAGCGCAAAGCATGGATGCCTTGTCTTCCCAGGCTTCTCTGGCGGGCTATAAAGCCGTATTGATTGCGGCGGCGGCATTACCGAAATATTTTCCCATGTTGACGACTGCGGCAGGGACAATAGCCCCCGCCAAAGTATTTATTATGGGGGCAGGTGTGGCAGGATTGCAAGCGATCGCCACCGCAAGAAGGCTAGGAGCAGTAGTAGAAGCCTTTGACATCCGCCCAGCCGTCAAAGAAGAAGTGCAAAGCTTAGGGGCGAAATTCGTCGAAGTCAAACTCGAAGAAGAAACCGTCGCAGCCGGTGGTTACGCCAAAGAAATTTCGGAGGACAGTAAAAAGCGTACCCAAGAACTAGTAGCCAGCCACGTCAAAAACTCCGATATCGTCATTACCACCGCCCAAGTACCAGGAAGACAAGCCCCCAGGCTGGTGACAGAAGAAATGGTAGCGCAAATGAAACCCGGTTCAGTAATAGTAGACTTAGCCGCAGAACAAGGTGGAAACTGCGCTTGTACAGAAGCAGGTAAAGATATTATTTGGAACGGGGTAACAATTATCGGACCAATTAATTTACCCTCATCCATGCCAGTACACGCCAGCCAACTGTATGCAAAGAACGTTACTTCATTAATGCAACTGTTGATTAAAGACAAAGCCTTAGAAATCAACTTTAGTGACGATATCGTTGACGCTGCTTGTGTGACTCATGGTGGGGAAATTAGAAACCAACGAGTTAAGGATGCTTTGCAAGCGGTAGCGGTTTAGGTTACATCAATGAAAATCACGGAATAACGAACCACAGAGGCACAGAGTTCACAGAGAAATACGAGTTTTAGAGAGTTCTTGCGTATCCTATCTTTCTTTCCTTTGCGCCTTTGCGTGAGCCTTATTCTTTAATCCAAAAATCACATGACACAAGCATTACTTCCAGCCTTATTTGTACTCGTCTTAGCCTCCTTTATCGGCTTTGAAGTCATTAACAAAATTCCCCCCACATTACACACCCCGTTAATGTCCGGTTCAAACGCCATTTCCGGGATTTCCGTAATTGGTGCAATCCTGGCTGCTGGGGAAAGAAACACGAATTTATCAGTCATTCTCGGTTTAATCGCCGTAATTTTGGCAATGGTTAACGTTGTCGGCGGTTTTTTAGTTACTGACAGAATGCTGCAAATGTTTAAAAAAAAGGAAATTAAAGCATGAGCGATTTTTTACCAACTGGGATTCAGCTAACTTACTTAGTCGCTGCATCATTATTTATCCTGGGTTTGAAAAAACTCGGTTCTCCTGCTAGTGCTAGAAACGGTAATCTTGTCGCTGCGGTGGGGATGCTATTAGCAATTGTCGCCACAATGCTAGATCAGCACGTATTAAATTACGAGATGATTTTGGTAGGCTTGGCTATTGGTTCGGTAATTGGTGCTGTTATTGCTTACAAAGTGCAAATGACGGAAATGCCCCAAATGGTGGGTTTACTCAACGGTTTGGGTGGTGCTTCTTCTGCACTTATCGCTGTGGCTGAATTTTGGCGGTTATTAGATAGTTCACAGCCTATCCCCCTCGATGTCAACATATCTATGTTATTGGATGTGTTAATTGGTGGCGTGACTTTAACAGGTAGTTTTCTCGCTTTTGCCAAATTGCAAGGTTTAATTAGCGGTACTCCCATTACTTTTCCTTTGCAGCAACCTTTTAACATCCTGCTTTTAGGTTCTTATTTAGCGGGAAGTGCCTATTTAATCAGGACACCAGATAGCCTCCCCGTATTTTTAGCTGTGGTGGCTGTTTCTTTGGTGTTGGGTGTGATGTTCGTCCTCCCCATTGGTGGGGGTGATATGCCGGTTGTTATCTCCCTGTTAAACTCTCTCTCCGGTGTGGCTGCGGCTGCGGCTGGGTTTGTGGTGATGAACAATATGTTAATCATCGCCGGTGCTTTGGTGGGGGCTTCTGGTTTAATCCTGACGGAAATTATGTGTAAGGCTATGAACCGTTCTTTGTTCAGTGTCTTATTTAGTGCTTTTGGTTCTGTTTCTACTGCTACTGGTGGTGCTGCTGCTGGTGCTAGTAATCAACCTGTTCGCAGTATTGATGCAGAAGAAGGGGCGATGATGTTGGGTTATGCCCGTTCTGTGGTGATTGTACCAGGATACGGTATGGCGGTTGCTCAAGCACAGCATAGCGTCCGGGAGTTGGCTGATCAATTAGAGCGCATGGGTGTGGATGTGAAATATGCGATACATCCGGTGGCGGGGAGAATGCCGGGACACATGAATGTGTTATTGGCGGAAGCTAATGTGTCCTATACGCAGTTGTATGATATGGAGGATATTAATCCCCAGTTTGAACAGGCTGATGTGGCATTGGTGATTGGTGCTAATGATGTGGTCAATCCGGCGGCGCGTAGTGATAAGAATAGTCCTATTTATGGGATGCCGATTTTGGAGGTTGATCGCGCAAAGCAAACTATTGTGATTAAGCGCGGTATGAGTGCTGGTTTTGCTGGTGTTGATAATGAGTTGTTTTATAAGGCTAAAACGACGATGTTGTTTGGTAGTGCTAAGGATATGGTCGCTAAGTTGGTTAGTGAGGTGAAGCAACTTTAGGTTATAGTATAGGGGTGTAGTTTATTGCTATGCCCTTACTTTGGAACTTTTCAGTAAGACTATTAAAATACTTGCTACTACTTAAACATCTAGCAAGAAGAACAAATAAAATATAAAAAAGTTGCTTGAGATTTGCTGTTGTATAACTATTGGAAATTATTTCCAGATTGCCCAGTAGTTATAAGGTTGCCAATCGTATGAAGGATTTAAACAAGGAAGTAGATAAAGCATTAAATGAGAGAGAATTTGTTTGGAATTATCCAGGGTTGGAAAATCTCAATAGTTATTTTGGCTCTCTTCTAAGTTGATTGATTGATTGATAATTTAGCTAGGAGATTCTGATGACACCAAAATTTCAACAAGAAAAACAAGCTATAGAAAATACATCCGTAGATTATCTAATTTCTTCTGGCTTAGATAAGCGTGATTCTGGTCTAAATGAGTCATCTTTAAAAGTTTATCTATCCGAATCTCAAGAAAAGAAGGTTGAAGAATATTGTAAGATATTTGGTGTGTCTGTGCGAACAATGCTAAACTCTTGTATAAACTACATCATTTTTTTATCTGAAAAAAAAGGTGTTGAAGTTAAGGATTTACAATATTATCCTGAAAGTTTAGGGTCTAGTATTCATAAACTTATACTTAATGCTGAAACATTAAACAAACTTAATAAATTAGGTGTGAAAGAGGTAGAAGAAGCAAGCAAATATGCTGTTGCTGGGATTGAAGTTTTATATGACAAGAATTTAAATATTAGTCAAGAAAATGTTTAGTCTTGAGGAAAAATAAAAGTGTATAGCGATCCGACAACCTACTACCTGATAAAAGGTATTCTTGAAGCTGAAAACGATTCTAAGCAGAAGCTTGGACAGAGATTTGCAGATTGTCTTCAACTAACACCAGGTCCAGGAGGATCAGACGACGGTATTGATGGTTCAACTTTCTTTGAAGGTAAAAAAATTCACTTTCAATCTAAATTAAGCAGAAAACCTTTAGATAAAGATGAAGCGCGAAAATATTACTCAGATATCAAATATCATAGAGCAGATGTAAGCATTATGTTGTCTGGAGTTGGGTATAAAGATACATTTACAGATCGCCTTTATGGACATCCAGATATTGGGCTAATTAGGATTCATTTATTAACGCTACAGGATTTATTTGAAAAAACGGAAGCGTTTTACAATGCTTTGAAAGACCTTCCACCTCTTGAAAAACTAGAAGGTATTGTAAAATCATAGGATAAGACTACTATGTTGTTTGGTAGTGCTAAGGATATGGTGGCTAAGTTGGTTAGTGAGGTGAAGCAACTTTAGGTTAATTTTAGGGGTGTAGTTTGTTGACTATGCCCTTTTTTCTCACGCAGAGGCGCAGAGATACAGAGAGGTTTGTTTAGCGCAAAGACGCTAAGGAGCAAAGGCGCAAAGATGAAGAGAGTTTATTTACTTTAATTTGGATAATTTAGGAAAATTCTCAGGAAGTCCAATTCCATCGTAAAAATACGATTGATCAGAAATTTGCTTCTCCATATTATTAAAACAATCTTGAATTACAGCATCTTGATCATCACTATATAATTCTCCTATTTGTTGAGCAACTTCATAAGTAATTGCTTTTTCTTGAATCCAGGAGGGTATTGCCCAATCATCAAATCCATCTTCTTTAGCTTTTATATAAGCCGCATATAGATTTGGCATTTCCTCTCTATGTTTTTCTAGGTAATCAAATGTAGGACACCATAAAGTAATAAGTTCAGTATTAAAATATCTCTGAAATGCAGGTTCATAATCATCATAGGATTTTGAACAATCCAAATCTTCCCACCAGAGTACATGACTTATTATATAAAAAGTTTCATTTTCCTCACTTTCATATTGATCATCATCATCCTCATCCTCCGTTTTCGGTTTAACTACCCCTTCAGGTTTCATCCAAATTGATGAACAATAATAGTTACACATCTCACCTGGGTTGACAGCCTCAAAACAAATTAATGCTCCTGTATATTCCTCACATAATCTTGCAAATAAAAGTGAGTCATAAGTATCAAAAAAACCCTCTTCCCACTCTATACCATAACGCCCATAAGCATCTGAATCGAAAAAAATAGAATTGCCTTTTATTTTTATGTTATAAACCCCTGTAGTTTCCCCCTCATTTGTAATTTGCAAAATTAACTCTTTGACTTTTTCCGGTTCAGTTGTGACAACTTCCGCTTTAGACCACCAACCTACACCCATATTAACTCCTGATTATTTTTCTTTAATTGGAAATACTAGAACATTTATACTATAGTCGTTTTTACTTGTCAAGTGTCATGATCTAGGTAATATCAAATGGTTATAATAAGTTTTTTTGCTTGACACTATAGTTTACTTGTACTACAATATATTTTACTTGTCAAATATCTTTATCTCAGGAGTATTACATAATTATGGACAGTCAACAATTATTAAATGATGAACTTTTAGAAAAAAGAATTGAGAAATTTTATGGATATGGTAATTATGAAGGAAAATATTGGTTTATTGGTATGGAAGAAGCAGGAGATGGAAGCTTTAAAGATACTGATCAAAGAATCAATTTATGGGGAAAAAGGGAGCAGAGAGAAATAGACGATATTGCTGAATATCATATAGAGATGGGATGGCCGCAAGGTTTTCAAACAGGTGCAAAATTGGATGTACCAGTATGGAGGGCAATAATGCGTATGGTATTAACTGCTAAAGGAAAAGAGAATATTAATAAAGAGGATATTCGTGACTATCAAATAAAGGAATTAGGTAGGAAAAATAAAGAAACTTGTTTATTAGAATTATTGCCTTTACCTTCACCATCTATTAATAATTGGATATATGCTAAACATTCTAAACTTCCTTTTTTATCAGATAGAGATACTTATACAAAGTATTGTCTTGAAAAACGAATGAATCATATTAGTCAAAGAATCACAGAACATCAACCTAAAGCCGTTGTGTTCTACGGTATGGGATATGAATATTATTGGAGACAAATAACAGATGTTGAATTTATAAAACCTTCAGAAGATTCTCTAGAAGATTTCTTTATTGGTAGCAATAGTCAAACTGTGTTTGTAATGGCTAAATTTCCTAGAGCTATACGTAATGAATACTACCATAATATTGGTAAATCAATAGCTGCTAAACTGGTAGAATAATGTTTTTATCTCTCTTCTCTTCTTTCTTAACTTCGCGCTCTTCGCTTCTTCGTGGTTTGTTAAAAAAGGATATTGGGAAGTTGAGAGAGTGCGATCGCTATTTGGGGAGTTGAGGGGGTGCGATCGCTGTTTGGGGATTTGAAGGGATGCGATCGCTGTTTGGGAAGTTGGAGGGGTGCGATAGCGCAAGCGCTGCTGCAAGCAGTTCGCTGTTTGGGGAGTTGGGGGGATGCGATAGCGCAAGCGCTGCTGCAAGCAGTTCGCTGTTTGGGGAGTTGAGGGGGTGCGATAGCGTAAGCGCTGACTTGTCAGTTCGCTGTTTGGGGGGTTGAAGGGTGCGATAGCGAAGCGCTCCGTAGGAATCGCTGTTTGGGGAAGTTGGAGGAGTGCGATCGCTGTTAGGAGGTTGAGAGAGTGCGATCGCATAGCTGATGACTATAGCTATTCTTCTTCTGCTAAAATCTGTGAAATATCCCGTGCAGAATGAATTAACCGAACAATTTCAATATACTCATCCCCTTCTAAATAAAAAATTAGATGCTTTTCAAATCCTCTAACTCCCCACTTCCGCAAACCAACTAAACGCGGATTTTTAACATTATAAACACTACCAATACCAGGTAGTTGTGCTAATTGTGAAAAAGTCTGCCTCGTAGCATCAAAAAAACTCAATGCTGCATCAAAATTACTGTCAGCAATATAAGCAAACTGTTCATCAAGGTCAACACTAGCCTTTGGTCTAATTACAATTCGTCTAGTCATTGCTATTACTTGCGGAGTCTCTCAAGAAGCTGAGTGCGTTTTTGTTGCCACCACTCATCCGTAATTTCAATCGCTTCACCACTATCTAAGCCTTCTAATAGCAATGTTTCTATTCGGGATTGTGCCACTTTTTCTAAATCTTGACGAATCAAATGTCGAATATATTCGCTTGTGGTACTGTAGCCACATTTTGCAACCTGTTCATTGATAAAGTCCCGCATGGAATCGGGAAGAGAAATATTTACTGTAGTCATAGCTAATAAGTCTTTATATTTCTGATTCTTTAATTATGGCAAATATTGTCAATTTTTGTCAAATGTTTTGTAGGGATGTGGGTGCGTAAGCGTTGCGCTGCTGCAAGCAGTTCGCTGTTTGGGAAGTTGAGGAGGTGCGATCGCGTGTGATCGCTGTTTGGGGGGTTGAAGGGTGCGATAGCGAAGCGCTCCGTAGGAATCGCTGTTTGGGGAAGTTGGAGGAGTGCGATCGCTCTCACCGTTTAAATTTCTTGCCATTCTCTAGCATCAATAAAAAGAGAAAGATGCTTTTTATTACTTGTGGCAATAATTACCTCATTTCCATAATTAGCAACTAAAATAGATTGAGCAGCTAAAATAACATCACCATCTAAAGCCTTATTATCTGCTGTAGATTTACCTTTATTTCTCACCTCAGCCCATAATTCTGCTGCTTTTAACATTACTTCTGTGGTAATAGGAAGATAAATAATTTCTGATTTAAGTTGATTCAGTTTTCTAATTCCTGATAACTTATTTGCTCTTAATAATTCCCGTCTAATTTCATAATCTATAATTTCTGGTAAAATGACTTCATAACCTCTTTCAAAAAGACTATAAAACCATTCTTGACATTGCACAGATAGAGGATTTCCTTTAGGATTAGTAATTAATCCCACAGGTGCAGAATCTAAAATAATAACCTTACTCATTGTATTTTAAATTGAAATACCATTCATTGATTCAATAATTTCTAAAGTTTCTTGTTGTTCTTGTTGATCATCTGATTCATTCCATGACTCGAATAATCTTTTAATATTGGTTTTTCTATGTTCTTTTTTAATTGCATCACTTTCATCAATTTCCTTAATAGAATTTTCCCAGTTCTTTAAAGATGTCTGTTTCATCGTCACACTTTGACGAAATAACCGGACAATTTGTAGTAATTCTGGTATATATTCTTCTGGAGTATGTTCAATTTCTACTAATAAATCATTGCGGGGTTTTGCTGATGATTTAGCTGTAATGGATTGGTGATTGTTAATCATAAAATTCTAGATTTGATTATTTTTACATATTACCAGTATATCGGATCAGAATAAGCAATGTTTGAAATTTATAAAATGTGATAACTGCTGTTTGGGAAGTTGAAGGGTGCGATAGCGCAAGCACTGACTTGTCAGTTCGCTGTTTGGGGAAGTTGAAGGGGTGCGATAGCGAAGCGCTCCGCAGGAATCGCTTTTGGGAAGTTGAGGGAGTGCGATCTCTCTTTCTCTGTGTCCTCTGTGTCTCTGTGGTTCGTTAAAAAAGGATGTTTGGGAAGTTGGAGGGGGTGCGATCGCTCTTTCTCTGTGTCTCTGTGGTTCGTTAAAAAAAGAATGTTTGGGAAGTTGAGGGGATGCGATAGCGCAAGCGCTGCTGCAAGCAGTTCGCTGTTTGGGAGTTGAGGGGATGCGATAGCGTAGCTTACCGAAGTTATTGCTATTTACTAAATCTCCCAATCTTCTAATTTTAAATTATCAATTCTACTAAATTCTCTAGTATTGTGAGTAATTAAAGTTAAATTATTAGCCATTGCAATAGCAGCAATATGTAAATCATTATTACCGATAGGAGTACCTTTAGCAGCCAATTTACTACGAATTTCGCCATAAATTAAAGCACATTGATCATCAAAATACAAAGAAACAAACCTCCCTAAAAATTCCTGCTGCTTTTGCAGAGTTTTTGCAGGATTATGAGTTCTCATTGCACCATAAAATAACTCAGCTTTGACAATAGAACAAACGACTATATCTATATCGGATAAATCTTGAAGACGCTGAATAATCTTTTCTGATCTTTGATTAAGATATTGAATACAAACATTACTATCTAATAAATATTTCATCAGTTTGTATTCCTAAGAATTAATCATTTCTTCTAAACTGTTATCTAAGCTATCATCAATTCCTAAATCATCCAGAATAATTGGATCATCAGCACAACTTCCTGCTGTTTGATTAATAAATTCTTGCCAGTTTAATTTGTGTTTTTCTGTGTTTATCGAAGTTGTTGGTTTATTGATCAAATTTTGACGAAATAAACGGATAATTTCTAATATTTCTGGTATGTATTCTTCTGGAGTTTGGGCAATTTCTAATAATAAATCGTTCCAGGGTGTCGTTGAGGATGTTTCTGTGATGAGTTGGTGATTATTAATCATAAAATACTACATTTGATGATTTTTACATATTATCAGTATATCAGATCAGAATTAGCAAGTGTAACTTACCCAAAGTATCGCTGTTTGGGAAGTTGGAGAGGGTGCGATAGCGAAGCGCTCCGCAGGAATCGCCATTTGGGAAGTTTGAGGGGATGCGATCGCCATGATTAAACAATACTACGTGGATCAACAACTACAATATCCGAAAACCGTTTAAAATCATCAACATTAAATGTCAATAAATGTGTAATATTATGAACTACCATAGCCGCAGCTAAACGTGCATCATGCACCTGTTTTCCCATCACTTGATGTTTAATAACCAGAGATTCCCACTTAGTAAAAATTTGTGGTGTATCCAATTCCAATATAAATATCTTTTTAAGTTTTTCGCTTTCTTCTTCAGCTTGAGTGATAGATAAACCTAAGCCATTTTTATCAAGTGGTCTTGTAGCAACAGCCCAAAATTCAATTATATTTTGTGGAATAATACATAAAAAATTACCTTGCTTTTTGAGCGTTAAAATTGCCCTTTGAGTATCAAGGTGCATCGGACTATTTTTTTGTACCAAACGCAGTAAAATATTAGTATCTACCAGATATTTCATAACATTTCATCTTCTCTGGTATAAATACTATCTCTACTAATAGCTGCATCTGAAAGTGGTGGTGCTACAGCAAAAGCAGGACTATTGATTAAATTCATTAGTGCTGTTTCCCAATCTTCATCATCCGTTACTTGAGAAAAAGATTTTTCATCTTGATTTTTCAAACTATCTTCAATTAAAGATTCAAGATAAGATTCAATTGATAAACCTTGTTTATTAGCTTGGGTAATCAGACGATCTTCTATTTCTGGTTTCAATTGTAGCTGTATAGTTTTATATTGTTTCATATTCTTAGATTCTAGTTAATTAATATCAAGTAAAACTTATGATTAACTTGATCTATTAAAAGTATATCAGATTTAAAAACCGATTTAAACACCGAAGGTATCGCTGTTTGGGATGTTGGAGGGGTGCGATAGCGAAGCGCGACCTAGGAATCGCTGTTTGGGGAAGTTGGAGGGATGCGATATTAGTATTTTACTAATTGCTTTTATCCTCAGTCATTACAACACTTTTAATCTTGCTGAGGATAGGGAATTATCATAGATAATATACTAATGACTTCAGTAACAAATTCAACTGAAACTTTTTCAATAAATTCAGCTTTTCTTGCTTTCCAATCAACGCTTTTAAGATGATCTGCTAAAACAACGCCAGTAGTATTTATACCGTCAGGTACAGGAAATTCAAAAGGATAATTTTTTATAGCGCGAGTTATTGGGCAGACTAAGGCAAGACCAAAATCATTATATACCATAGGAGAAATAATTAAAGCACGGCGATGACCAGCTTGTTCATGTCCTACTTGAGGGCTGAAATTTAGCCATACAATGTCGCCGCGCTCCGGCACATATACCTTACTACCAAACTTCGTTACCAATTGCTTCACCCCAGTCACTTTCACCATGAGAATTTAGAGGAGTTATTTTTACTAAGAACTCTTCCAAATTATACCTCTTACATGGTGTTTTTTTCTGCTGGGTAGGATTATTTTCAGAGGTATTAGAAACTATTTGCTCATATTTATCTATTAACTGAGGTAACCGTACACCAACATCAGAATCACTCAATACATTAAGAAGATAACTCTTGAATTGCAAAAACGAATCTTCGTGTTTTTTGCAAACAGCTTGAGAAATGCCAAGTTCAGATAAAGAATATTTTCCTTGAGCCAATAATTCTTGGATATAACCAAACAAAATCAAATCCTGAAGCTTCTCAGGAAGATAGTTCCAGTAATTCTCTACGATTCTGGAGTGAACATAATTAATTTCAGAAACTCTTTCGACAAACTTCTGAAAAGCCATGTCCAAGAATTTTTCTTCAAGTGCGTAACTACGCTTTGATTTATTTTCAGAATCAGGAGCAGGAATACGTTTAGTAAGCTCCTTGATTTGTGAACCTGTAATAACAAGCTGTTCTTGAAGCTCAAACAAAATTATAAATTCTTGAAGAGCCTCAGAGAGCTTATATTTTACCTGATCTATGTTTATGCCTTGACGTTGTGCAATATTTCCAAGAAATTCATAAAATTCAGCATTGGAAGAATCACAGGCTAAACACTGCTCTAAGAATAATTGAGCTTCTTCAAGCCGAAATTCTTCAAAATAACCAGGTTTGATAGCCTCTAGGATACCCATTTGCAACACCTAAGCTTATAAAGCGCATTATATTTTAACTCTACCTTAGCTTCTCTGACGAAAAATAACAAGACCTTTGACTATCAAGATTACTAAATTAACCAGTATAATTAATAACAGCAAGTGATAACACTAATTTTCTGAATGAGTTTGGCTTTATAGCTAACAAACTTCACCGATAGCATACTGTAATTTACTCTGTGAAGAAGTACAGTAAAAACGTAATTAGATGTGAGCAGTCTTTGCTGAAACGTAATGATTTTAGTGATGAGTGCAATACACTGTGTCTCTTTGGTTCGTTAAAAAGAGAAGTTGAGGGGATGCGATCACTGTTTGGGAGTTGAGGGGGTGCGATAGCGAAGCGCGACCTAGGAATCGCTGTTTGGGGAAGTTGAGGAGGTGCGATCGCTCTTTCTCTGTGTCCTCTGTGTCTCTGTGGTTCGTTAAAAAAGGTATGTTGGGGAGTTGAGGGGGTGCGATAGCGAAGCGCGACCTAGGAATCGCTGTTTGGGGAAGTTGAGGAGGTGCGATCGCTCTTTCTCTGTGTCCTCTGTGTCTCTGTGGTTCGTTAAAAAAGGTATGTTGGGGTTTTGAGGGGGTGCGATAGCGCAAGCGCTGACTTGTCAGTTCGCTGTTTGGGGAAGTTGAAGGAGTGCGATAACGAAGCGCGACCTAGGAATCGCGCACAAACTTAAATTTTGTACAATTTGCCAAAAACAAACAAATAATCTATAATCTTATGTAACCCTATAAATTTTATGAGGTGCTATGTCTGTCATTAGTGCAAGTGAAGCGCGTGCTAACTTTCCCGATATTATGAACCGTGCAGAATATCGTGGAGAAAGAATTTTAATTCAGCGTCATGGTAAAGCTGCGGTAGCGATAATTAGTATTGAAGATTTAAAACTATTAGAGGCTATAGAAGATGCTATAGATTCTGCTAAATTGAGACGTGCAATTGAAGAAAATGAAGGATTTACCACCATAGAAGAAATAATAGCAAAACGCCCCAATGAGTGAAAGATATACATTGAGGATTGCGAAAACTGCGGAAAAAGACTTATTAGACTTACAACCAAAACAATATAAACAAGTTGTTTCTAAAATACTATCACTTCAGGGTAATCCTCGTCCTCAAGACTATGCAGCTTTAAAAGGTTATCAAGGAGGTTATCGTATTGATCAGGGTGAATATAGAATTTTGTACACCATTAATGATGATAATAAATTAGTTGATGTTTTTCGGGTTGGTAAACGCAATGATGATGAAGTTTATAAAAATTTGTAACTTCGTTTAGTTGCCTGTTAGCAAAGTTTACCAAAGGTATCGCTGTTTGGGAAGTTGAAGAGGTGCGATCGCTATAGTATAATTATAAAAAAGTCAAAAACTCAAAAACCTACTTAGATGCAAATTTATTTGAGATTTGCTTTAAAGCTAACCACATAAAGGTTGGGATAGTTGTACTGTAGCGATTAAATAGTCTCAATGGTTCTTGAATCAAACGATATAACCACTCACATCCTAAATGACGTATCCAATAAGGCGCTCTTTTATGACTTTCTGCAAAGACAGAAAACGCCCCCCCAAACCAATCATCACAGCCTGAATTTTGTCTTTGTGTTGGTTCATCCATAACTCTTGTTTTGGACATCCTAAAGCCATTAGCATAACATCCCCCCGTCTCTAACAATTCTTCGTGAGTTTTATCACAATTGGCGCGAATATTGATAACGAAACTGAGGTTTTAGAAGGCTTAAAAGCAGGCGATCGCATATTCATATTTATTGACCTACCTAAAACCTAAGAAAAAGAGGATATCCCTGTTCTGTCAGATTGGGATATGCTCAAAATGACTTAATCATTTGATTCTATAGGTATGGGTAAAGCGAAAGCTAAACTATTACATATATATGGTTCTTCTCGTCTTGTCAAGGTCTATTTTTAGCTGTGTTTAGTATATTTAATCCCCGCAAGGGGACTGAAACTTTTATCAAGGATTTAGTGGGGGTTAATAATTTCAATCTCAAGAACCTTTAAAACCATGAGATCATGAGATCATGTAGACTGTTTTGTAATTAAACTATCATCAAAGGAGTCTGAACAAATGGAACAAAATCGTAAGTCAACGGCAATCATTACAGGTGCTTCTTCGGGAGTTGGTTTGCAAGCAGCAAAAGCTCTCGTAGATAAAGGAAACTGGCACGTTATTATGGCTTGTCGTGATTTAATTAAAGCTGAAAAAGCTGCTCAAAGTGTGGGAATCCCCACAAATAGCTACACACTTATGCAAATTGATTTAGGCTCTTTAGAAAGTGTTCGACAATTTGTAAATAATTTCCGAGCCAGTGGCAGAACCGTAGAAGCTTTGGTTTGCAACGCTGCCATTTATATGCCTTTAATTAAAGAACCTTTATTTTCTCCTGAAGGATATGAATTAACCGTTACCACAAATCACTTAGGACATTTTCTCCTCTGTAATTTGATGTTGGCAGATTTGCAAAAATCACCTGCAACTGATAAACGATTGGTAATTTTGGGTACTGTTACCCACAACCCAGATGAATTAGGTGGAAAAATTCCTCCTCGTCCAGATTTGGGTAATTTTGAAGGTTTTGCCGCAGGTTTCCAAAATCCCATTTGCATGATTAACGGTAAGGAATTTGAACCAGTCAAAGCCTACAAAGATAGTAAGGTATGTAATGTTCTGACGATGCGCGAACTACATAACCGGTTTCATGAATCCACTGGAATTACTTTTAGTTCTCTCTATCCTGGTTGTGTGGCAACTACGGCTTTATTCCGCAATCACTATCCTCTATTCCAGAAAATTTTCCCCCTTTTCCAAAAGTATATCACTGGGGGATTTGTGACTGAGGAATTATCAGGAGAGCGGGTGGCAATGGTAGTTGCTGATTCTGAATACAAACAATCTGGTATTTATTGGAGTTGGGGAAATCGTCAAAAAGAAGGTAGAACATCTTTTGTGCAAAAAGTTTCCCCCCAAGCAAGAGATGACGAAAAAGGTAGGCGGATGTGGAATCTTAGCTATGAGTTGGTAGGATTAGGAAAAGAATCTGAAAAAGCAAAATCTCTAATTTAGTCAGTTGTCATTGGTAAGGGGGAAATTTTTCCCCTGTTCCCTCTTGCCTCTTGCCTCTTGCCTAAATTGAATAATAAAGTGGAAAAGATTTCGCATCTTTCGGTTTAACATAAACCTTTTTTTGTGGTTCTAATTTTAATTCATCGAACCGTTCCCGTGTTAAGTGGGCTGTCATCATTTGTCCATCATCTAAGGTTAATTCAACTTGAATTTCCCAGCCTAAATGAATGATTCTGCTGACAATAGCTTGTGCTGTTGTGCCATTACCAACTGTTTCAATGATGATATCTTGGGGACGCAAAAATGTTTCTGGGTTTGTTGATTCAAAACCACTACTTTGGAAGATTTTTGCAGAACTGGGTAATACGTTCACCGGACCGATAAAACTCATCACAAATGCAGATGCGGGATGATCATAAATTTGTGCGGGTGTTCCTACCTGTTCTACTTTGCCTTTATTCATGACGACAATTTCATCAGAAACTTCCATTGCTTCTTCTTGGTCATGGGTGACGAAAACTGTGGTGACATGAACTTCGTCATGGAGACGACGTAACCAAGCTCGTAAGTCTTTACGAACTTTGGCATCAAGCGCTCCAAATGGTTCATCTAATAAGAGGACGTTGGGTTCTACAGCCAATGCTCTAGCTAGGGCTACCCGTTGTCTTTGTCCGCCGGAAAGTTGGGAAGGATAGCGATCGCCTAATCCACCTAATTGTACCAGTTCTAGTAACTGTTCTACTTTTCCCTCAATTTTCTTTTTGGGGGCTTTACGAATTTCTAAGCCAAAGGCGATATTTTTACGGACAGTTAAATGTTTAAATAGGGCATAGTGCTGAAACACAAACCCAATATTTCTTTCTTGGACACTTTGAAAAGTGGCATCTTTGCCCGTTAAAATGATTTTACCTGTATCTGGTATTTCTAAACCAGCAATTAACCGTAACAAGGTAGACTTACCAGATCCCGATGGACCTAGTAAAGCCACCAGCGAACCACTCTGAATTTCCAAGTTTACCTGTTCAACCGCTTGGAAACTACCAAATTGTTTAGAGACGTTTTCAACTACTATGCCCACTGGTGCTACACCTCTGCAAATAATCTACGGTTTTTAAGTAGGAATACCGTACTTTATATTTATATCATAAATATTGGCAGTTGTATCATTAAAATTCATGAATTAAGTTCACATTTAACCAAACAGTATTTCATACCCAAAACCATTACCCCAAAGACCCAACAAGCGGTAGAATTAACAACCAACCCCAATCCCCCCCCTTGATATGTATTGCGACTACCTGGTACAAATCCTCACCGCCCGCGTCTATGATGTAGCCCAAGAAACACCATTGGAATATGCCCCAAATCTTTCCAACCGCATTCATAACAAACTCCTCCTCAAACGGGAAGATATGCAATCGGTTTTCTCCTTCAAACTGCGGGGTGCATATAACAAAATGGTCAATCTCACACCAGACCTACTTAAACAGGGTGTCATTGCGGCTTCTGCGGGGAATCATGCCCAAGGTGTGGCTTTAGCTGCCAGTCGTTTAGGAACAAAAGCCATCATTGTTATGCCCGTAATTACGCCCCAGGTGAAAATCAATGCAGTCAAAGCCCGGGGAGGAGAAGTTGTATTACATGGCAATAATTATGATGATGCTTACGCCCATGCGCGACAATTAGAAGCAGAAAAGGGGTTGACTTTTATACATCCATTTGATGATCCTGATGTTATCGCAGGTCAGGGAACAATTGGTATGGAAATCCTCCGCCAATATCAGCAACCTATTCACGCTATTTTTGTGGCTATTGGTGGTGGTGGCTTAATTTCCGGGATTGCAGCTTATGTTAAACGGTTACGTCCCGATATTAAAATTATTGGTGTTGAACCTGTAGATGCTAACGCTATGTATCAATCATTGCAAGCTGGCGAACGGGTACGATTGTCTCAGGTGGGTTTATTTGCGGACGGTGTAGCGGTACGGGAAGTGGGAGAAGAAACCTTTCGCCTATGTCAACAATATGTGGATGAAATTATTTTAGTGGATACAGATGCTACCTGTGCGGCAATTAAAGATGTGTTTGAGGATACTCGCTCTATTTTAGAACCTGCGGGGGCATTAGCGATCGCTGGTGCAAAACTTTATGCAGAACGAGAACAAATTGAAAATCAAACCCTCATCGCCGTTGCTTGTGGTGCTAACATGAATTTTGACCGGTTACGTTTTGTGGCAGAACGGGCAGAATTTGGCGAACGTCGAGAAGCTATTTTTGCAGTTAGAATTCCCGAAGAAAGGGGTAGTTTAAGAAAGTTTTGTGACTGTATTGGTAAACGCAACCTGACAGAATTTAACTATCGCATTGCTAACGCAAAAGAAGCGCATATTTTCGTAGGTGTGCAAATAGAAAATCGTGCTGACGCTGCGAAAATGGTCGAAAATTTTGAATCTCACGGTTTAAAAACCATAGATTTAACAGATGATGAATTAACCAAACTGCATTTACGTCACATGGTAGGGGGACATTCTCCTTTAGCAGAAAATGAACTCCTTTATCGTTTTGAATTTTCCGAACGTCCAGGGGCATTAATGCAGTTTGTAACTTCTATGTCTCCTGATTGGAACATTAGTTTATTTCATTATCGCAATAATGGTGCAGACTATGGGCGGATTGTGGTAGGGATGCAAGTTCCTCCCCATGAAACAGCAGAATGGCAATCATTTTTAGATAATCTTGGTTATCACTATTGGAATGAAAGTGATAATCCGGCATATAAGTTATTTTTAGGATGATTTTGATATATTCCCGACTTCTTCAAGAAGTCGGGGATATTTAACGATGTGAGAGTTCCAAAAAACTAATAGTTTGCGGCATAAAACTAGATGAACTTTCCCAATAATCTACTTTATTAACTTTTATTTTTAATAAAGCAATATTGGGTTCATCTATGCCTTTAGGAAACCAAATTTCTAATCCTGGCTGCCATTTTGATTGAATTTCCTGACGTTCTCTTGTTAACTGGGCTGTTCCTAATATGGAAACAAATCGTTCTTGATTAGGTGCGGAAAAACTCACATTCACCTGTTGATGATGTTGAATTTCTACGACTTTATGAGAATTAGCTGGGGTAAAAAACCAGAGTGTGGCATCATTATCAATTTCATTCCACATTGACATGGGACGACTATGTAAACTGCCATCATCATCAATTGTGGTTAACATCCCACATTCAAGACCTTCAAGCAATTTACGCAATTCCTGCACTTGTGGTTTTGTGTCTAAAGATTGTGTCATTATTTCTAGAATTCTAGTTTTATAAACATTAGTGATATTTTTAGTGTTAAGGTTTTTCGATTTATATACGTGAGTCTAAAGAGGTAATTATCAAAATCTGTTCTTACCAATTTATGACTAAATAAATACGCCTTAAATAAGATGTCACTTAGATAAAGTCATAATTAGAATATTATGGGTTGGGCATCTTGCCCAACCATTTTATTTTTAACTCAAATTAATTACCCAATCACGTAAATGTGAATTTACTTGTTCAGGAATTTCGTCATGGGGACAATGACCGGCTGTGAGAAAATATTCTGTTAATTGGGGATAATATTCATGAAACTTTTGTGACCGTTCTCGCGCTTTCATCCAAGGATCTGCTTCTCCCCATAATAACAATAAAGGAGAAGTTAATTGTTTGAGTAAGATGTCAACTTTCGGACCTTGAGGACTGCTAAAAACAGAAACAAATACATCTAATGCCCCTTTATCAAAAGCCGGACGCTGAATTTCTGCTACTAATTGATCTGTAATTGCCGTTTTATCAAGATAAACTTTTTCTAATGTGCGGCGAATTACCCACTTTTGGCGGGTATATTGAAATAACAAAGATTGCGCTAAACGTTGTTTAAAAAACCATGTAACAGTTTTTCCTAGAAGTTTTTGCAGAGGATTTATAGAAGGTTGAATTTGATTTTCTGGTTGGGAAAATGGACCTGCACTATTCAGTAATACTACACCTGCCGCACTGTCAGGACGTTGGGAAGCAACGCATAAACAAGCGTAACCACCTAAAGAATTACCTGCTAAAATGGTCTTTTGACCAATGATTTCACTAATAAAATCATGGAGTTGGTCGCACCACAAGTCACCGCTATACTGTAAATTAGGTTTTGCGGAACGCCCAAATCCTAAGAGGTCAATGGCAAATACTTGGAAATCTGCACTCAATTCTGTGATATTCTTGCGCCAATGGTCTGTGGAAGCACCAAAACCATGTACCAATAGCAAGGGTGGACGTTGGGTTTGTGCTGCTCCTGCTTGCACATAGTATACGTTGTGTCCGCGCCATTGCCAATATTGACCAGGAATCGGATTTGTAGAAGGAGTGATACTTGTTTGCATATTGCCAAGAAATATTAAGTTACTGTGAATAATTGTAAATTAAATTATTTAACAACGGACAACTGACCACTAACAACTGACAACTAATAAAAATAAAAATGATTACTGGAAAAACACAACTTTTGGGAGTCATTGGACATCCTGTGTCACATTCTCTGTCACCATTGATGCACAATGCGGCTTTAACTAAACTGGGATTAGATTATGTGTATTTGCCTTTTCCCATTGCACCGGAGAATTTGGAGAGAGCGATCGCCGGGTTTGCTAGTATTGGTATGGTAGGATTTAGCATTACAATTCCCCATAAACAAGCAATATTACCGTTGTTATCCGAAATTTCCCCTATCGCCCAAGCTATCGGTGCAGTGAACACTGTCACTCGTCGAGGTGATAAATGGGTGGGGACAAATACAGACGTGGAAGGATTTATTGCCCCATTACAAACAACATATCATCAAGATTGGAGTCAGAAAAGAGCGGTAATTTTAGGAAATGGTGGTGCAGCGAGGGCTGTTGTTGCTGGTTGTATTCAACTCGGTTTGGCAGAAATTCATGTTGTCGGGCGGAATTTACAGAAATTACAGGCATTTCATCAAAGTTGGCAAAATTCACCCTTTGCAGATAAATTTCAGGTGCATGAATGGACAGAATTACCAAACCTACTTCATCAAGCTAACTTATTAGTAAATACGACCCCTATGGGAATGTATCCCCATATTGAAGAATCGCCATTGAGTAGCCAAGAAATTAGTTATTTGCCTGGTGATGCCATTGTCTATGATTTAATTTACACCCCTAAACCCACAAAATTTTTGCATCTAGCCGAAAAACAAGGAGCAATTATTATTGATGGTTTAGAAATGCTAGTCCAACAGGGTGCAGCAGCCTTAAAAATCTGGTTGCAACAAGATACTGTTCCCGTCAATGAAATGCGTCAAGCATTGCAAAATCACCTGGGGATATAGCAGGAAAATAGATGCTGGTGTGAAATTTGCTATTGCGAATGCAATAGAAAGACATCGTAGGTTAGGAGAATCAATTAGTATTTTGCGAGATGGTAAAGTTGTGACTTTGACAGCAGATGAAATACCACCTCGCAATGTTAACATTAATTTTCCTAATTAATTTTAAAACCTAAAAAGTTGGAAAAAAGTTATAGATATTGAGAACAGGAAAGTTTTTTCACAGAGTAACATAATAGGTTTATTCAAAGAAACATCATTCTAAAACTCCATCCTAAAACTCCATCCAACTTTTTCTGATAATTTAGATATCTGCTCCTTCTGCTAAACCTTCTGCATTTTCACGAGGAACACCAAAATCTATAAGGGTCTGAACATCTTGAATATAGTTACCTTCACCTTTATGAAACCAACCTTTTTTTGTTTTTTGAAATAGTAATTGCCCTGCCCAACCATTTGGATTTTCTCGACTAACAATCAAATAACTAGCTAGTAACCAATCACCACTCATTATTAATGGTGAAACTTTAACCTTGGCACTTTTTCCTAAATAAATACGATCCTTTTTAAAATCTTGAATTAGGTAATTAAAGACCATTCTTTTGATTGGTCTATATTCATCATCAGCAGTACCAGGATTAATAAGTTTTTGGGCAGAAACAGGTGTTATAAAACTCAATTCTATCCCGCCAAACATAACGATTATTAGTGCTAGGATCACACTAAAATTTGATGCAAATTTGTAAAATTTCATAACCATTTCCTTAGTTGTTATATTTGAAATTATCGCACTCAGTGTAGTCTTGTTTTCTTGTTTAAGACTTTCATGAATTTAACCATCATAGACAATAGTGATCGCTTGCTCAATTATGGCTTTCAGGTAGTGCTAAAAAAGGGTTAATTACCCTACGAATTTCTTGAACTTCATCCCATGAAACACCTAACTTATATGCCATACGCTTATGAAGTTCCAATTCTGAAAACTCAGCTTTCCCATCAGCAATAGCAATTTGCCAAGCTACACATAACATAAGACGATGTTTTACTCGCTCATTATCACTTTGACGGCAAGTTTTATCTCGATGTTCTTCATCAAAAAGTATACTGCTTCGGATAATGTCTTCAAAACTCTGACGTTGATGTATAACTTTTCTAATTAAATCTCGCTCTTGTTTTCTAATACCAGAGGTACTCATTAATCTATCTATAGTATCTTCTTCTTCTGGTGCTAAGTGACCATCAACCCAAGCCATTGGCAAAGCCGCTATGATAACTTCTGATACAAATTTACTCATTTTGGCAGCTTCATCCTTATTTTTCCAATTCATCAAACCGCTATAAATCCCTACAGTTGCTAATACTCCCAAACCAATAGGACCAGCAACCGTAAGTAATGCGTATTGGGATGCGCCGACAACAATACCACCTGTGGACATTCCAAAAATGCCTTGTATTGTTGTCAATAAACTAGCATGGACAAATACTGATGAAGCAGCAGTTGAAGCTCCCACACCTGCCACAGTTCCTATAGCTGCACCTGTACTAAAAGAAAGTGCCTCTTTTGTCCAATCATCACTATTATTGTCCTTTAATAAATCAGCAGTAGTATCTAGAGAGTAAGTAACGGACTTATTATTGAAGTACAATTTCAAGCCTTCTAATTCATGATTAACATAGCCTTGAAAAGATTTGTCATTAAAGTTTATTCCCTGTTTATTTCCTTTTTCATAGATTTTCTGACTGGCATTATTAATAGTATCTGTAAGTTTTTGCCAAGACTTTCCGAAAACAGCTTTCAAGTCTTTAATATCAGTTTCTATGTCGCTAATTCCTGCAAAATTTCTCTCTTGCAGCTTGTTTATGTAATAGCCTTTGTTAAGGCTAAAAATTATATCTAAAAGTGACAAAGCTACTACAATAGACAAAGAGGCAGCAATAGGGGTAGTAATAGCACCGATTAAAGGTATACCCGTAAAAGGTATAAGAGAATAAGCCATGAAAGTCAAAATACTGCTGATTACCAGTAGTCCACCCATTAATATTTTGCGTTCTTTAGCAGATGAATCAATATCTGAATATAAAATGAGAATGAGTCGAATATAGGAAGGAATTTTGGGGATACGAGTGATGGTAAAATTTAGAACAGCAGACAGTACAGGAACTAAAAGGGCAAAAATGGTACTGAGGACAGGTAGGACTGTCTGAAGTATAAAAGGAAGAATCACTGGCATAAAAGAGTAGTGAAGATAAAGTAATTAGTTTAGTGAATGCTAAAAACCTTTTATATAAAATACATACTTATAAGCTGTCTCTTATACAAATCTGACGCTGCCGAA
>NZ_JADEWA010000313.1:0-6495 GCF_015207865.1 Dolichospermum sp. LEGE 00246 | reverse complement strand
CCCCCTCCCCCTACTCCCCCCCAGCGTGATAGGAACTACGAACCAGGGGACCGGAACGGACGTGATTAAATCCCATTTCCTTGGCTATATTACCCAGTTCTGTAAATTCCGCTGGAGTCCAATATTTTTTAACAGGTAGATGGTCTAAAGAAGGACGCATATATTGACCAATGGTAAGGCGATCGCATTCTACAGATCGCAAATCCGCCATTGTCTCAATTAATTCCTCCATAGTTTCCCCATGTCCCACCATCACACCTGACTTCGTAGAAATCTGATCATTCAACTCCTTAACCGTCGCTAATACAGCCAACGAACGGTCATATTTTGCCCCTCGGCGCACAGTTGGAGTCAACCTACGGACTGTTTCGACATTATGGTTAAAACAAGCCGGTTGAGCCTGAATAATCATCGCCAAACTGTGACGTTGGACTGCCACACCCCCACCACCCCAAAAATCCGATGTCAGCACCTCAATTTGAGTATCGGGATTCATCTGGCGAATAGTCTCCATTGTCCTCACAAAATGACCAGCCCCCCCATCAGCCAAGTCATCACGGGCGACAGAAGTTAATACCACATACCGCAACCCTAAAAGCCGTACTGATTCTGCCACCTTTTGGGGTTCTTCCTCATCCAACCCCATTGGCGCATGACCCTTATCTACCTGACAAAAAGCACAAGCGCGGGTACAAGTTGGACCCATTAATAAAAAAGTCGCCGTTTTTTGGGCGTAGCATTCACCCCGATTCGGACAACGCCCTTCTTCACAAATTGTGTGAATTTGTCGCTGTTTAATGATACGTTGGACAGTAGAGATTTCACTGGCTTTGCCAATGGGGCGACGCAACCAGCTAGGCATAGTCATAATTTCTGACTTGATATCAACTTGTTGTGGAGAATTCATATAACGATTTGTTAATTAGGCAAAAAGTAAGAGCGCGTAATGACTATTTACATAGAGGTACTGTAATTTCAGGTATACCCCAAACTGAGAAGTTAGATTCATAAATCTTTCACTACACAGGATATTAGTTGTGTGTAGTCTACACAACTATAGATACAAATTGATCAGAATATCAGTGGAAGTTTCCTACAACTCCTGTGATTTTGGAAATTTATGTCAGAAAATACTCTCCCCCAATCTACATAAATTTTGGATATAGTGAGAGAATTCTTAAAAGCACTCGGCAGCCAGCCATCTAAACATAAAATTTTTAGTAGAGTAATCAGTTGTGGCAAGTAACAAAATTTTAGTTATTGACGACACTACCGTTGTCAGGGTAAAAGTACGAGAAATGTTACCACCAGGTAATTTTGAGGTGATAGAAGCCAAGGATGGGTTAGAAGGATACAACCTCATCCTCAAGGAAAAAGTCAGCTTGATCATGCTAGATTTTTTGTTGCCAAAAATGAGTGGTTGGGAGGTTTTCCAGAAAATCCAGGCTCAACCAGAATTGCGGAAAATTCCTTTGGTAATCATGTCGGGACGGAAGGAAGAGGTAACGGAAAAATTTGTAGAGCCATTTGAATATTTTGAATTTTTAGGCAAACCTTTTGATCAAAAGCAACTCATTGGTGCTATCAAGTCAGCAATGCTGAAGTCGAAAAAGGAACGTCCAGACTTAAATATACCCCCAGTGAATCCTGCAAATAAACAACCTGTACCGGTTGCTGCAAATGCCGTAGATTCATCTGCTGAGATCAAATTACTAAATGATAAAATTATCAAGATGCAAGGAGAAATTGATAACTTGAAGAAACAGCTTAATCAAGTTGTGACTTTCATTAAACAGAAAATTAAGTAATTTTCTGTTTGGTAATACCAGATTAAAATGAAACTACATAGAATAAGATTTCAAAAATTATTAACCGCAGATGTACGCAGATAAACGCAGCTAAAGACACCAGAATTAATAGACATCTCCAGAAAAGAATGTAGAGCCGAGAATCCCTACATGAGGAACGTCTCTACAAGGGTTCTAGGATACGCATATTGAATTTCTGGAGATGTCCAATGAATTTCATAATTCTGTGAAGCCTCACATAAGTTTGGTATTGTTGCTGTTTAACAACAAAAATGGGTAATTGAATATTGAAGACTAGCTTCATTACCAATTACCCATTACCACTTATTTAGGAATAAGTTAAAAGTCCTGTGACTCCTTGTTTGTAATAGCACTAACTTGTGTACTGGCAACTTTTGCTGCTTGCAACATGGGAGTGTTAGTAACAGAATTGTTAGCTAAAGTAAACAAGGGATTGGATAAGATTCCAGAAATGGTAGTAGCTATTAAAGTTACTATCAAACCCACTTGTAAAGGTCTCAGCCCTGGTAAATCCCAACGCACTTGGGGATAATTCTTCACCACGTCGGACATTTCTTGGGGTTCTTTGACTACCATCATCTTAACTACGCGAATGTAGTAATAGATGGAAACCACACTGGTAACTAAACCGAGTAAAACTAACCAATAAAGACCAGCTTGCCAACCTGCCCAAAATAAGTAAATCTTCCCGAAAAATCCGGCTAGTGGGGGAATACCACCCAACGATAAGAGAGAGATACTCAAACCCAGTGTTAAAAGTGGATCTTTTTGATACAAACCAGAGTATTCAGAAATTTGATCTGTTCCTGTTCTCAGAGAGAACAATACCACACAGGTAAAGCCGCACAGGTTCATAAACAGGTATACCAGTAGATAGAAAATCATACTGGAATAGCCGGCATCAGTTCCCGCAATTAAGCCAATCATCACAAATCCAGCTTGGGCAATAGATGAGTAAGCTAACATCCGTTTCATGCTAGTTTGGGCTAGGGCGACAACGTTACCCAATACCATACTTAGCACCGCAAGGGCAGTGAAAACAAATCTCCATTCGTCTGCCACGATAGGGAAAACGGTAGTTAAGAGACGGATAGCCAGGGCAAATCCTGCGGCTTTAGAACCAACGGATAAGAAGGCGATAACTGGAGTTGGTGCGCCTTCATAAACATCCGGTGTCCATTGGTGGAAGGGTGCAGCGGAGATTTTGAAACCAATACCCGCAATTACGAAAACCAGAGCAATTACTAAACCTAGTGATTGACCAACATTTGCTGTAGCGATACCTTGAGCGATCGCACTTAGTTCCGTTTGTCCACCGGATAACCCATACAACAGCGAGACACCATACAAAAATACCGCTGTACTGGAAGCACCAATTAACAGGTATTTCAACGCTGCTTCATTGGAACGGGGGTCACGTTTTGTATAACCTGTCAACAAATAAGAGGAAATACTCAGGGCTTCTAAGGAGATAAAAATCATCACCAACTCATTAGCGCCGGATAAAAACATTCCTCCCAAAGTCGCAGTCATCAAAATGGCAATAAATTCGGCTAAAGGCGTACCACTTTGTTCAACATAACGAATTGACATTAATATTGTTGACATTGCTGACAGGGCGATAATCCCCCGAAAGACAATACTCAGATCATCGCCGTTAAAACTACCAGTAAAGGCAATGGGGTTAGTCGTGTCCCATTGGAAGTATAGAGCAATAATCGCGGCTGTTAAACCAGCGATCGCTAGATATGCAATCCAACGCGCAGATGTCCGTCCCAAAATCAAATCAACAATCAAAACCCCCAAGAGGGTAATCATGACGATTCCCTCTGGTAAAATCGTTCCAGCATTTAACTGGGATGCAAAATTAGCAAAATCCATGAGATATATAGGTTTTAGCGATTAAACATTAGGGCTAACACAAGTTTATTCTATCTGTACTTCTTGACTAAAATTGCATTGATCTTTCTATCTTTAACAGTTGAAAATTTATATATTTGATTTTAGCTATCCGCAAATGTACCGCAATAACTCAAAATAAACAGTCGAGTACATAACTGAACTGTTCAGAGTGGGGCGATTTTCGGGAAAGAGTTAATAATGTAGAGAGTGAACATGGCTTAAAGCACTTTATCTGCCAGCCTTTAAAACTTGTTCGGCTGTCAGTTTTAAATTTGGGAATGTCGGCGAAGTAATGGGTTGATTGCCTCGAATCTGCTGAATTTCATACTCTCCTTGGACTAACGTACAAATGGAAAGGGTAGGTTGTTTCGGTTTCCCAATATGTCGAGTCCCACCTAGACCCGCATAATCCGCAATCCAATATTCAGGAATACCTAAAATTGCGTAGTCTTCGACTTTACGCGCATAATCGTTTTGCCAGTTGCTACTAACTACTTCCATCACAAATTTAATCGAACTGCCCAGCGTGATGATTGATTGGTCATGCCAAAGTAGTTCTTTTGTAAGTTCATTGCGGTCAACAACCATAACATCAGGTCTAAATGCTGTCATACCCAAGTTAGAAGGACGTAACAATCCTCGCTGAAGGACAAACCAATTTAAACATAAGGCATCAATTTGGGTGCAGATTTTTGTGGTGGTAAAAGCTGAAACTTCTTCATGGTAGCCTGTTGGTTCCAAATCAAACACCTCTCCATCAATCAATTCGTAGCGGTTACTGTCACCATAACGGACGATAAAATCGCCAAAACTTAGTAACTGCTGTTGTATTGGTCTTTCGGTTGCAATGGTCATAGGTCAACTTAGCCCCATCAATATCATCACTCTAGCATTTTCGCTAAATTCATCCTTCGCCGTTTTTCAAATTCTCACACTGCTTTCGCTAGTGGCATGAATATTTCAACGGATTCAAATGGTACAGATATTTTGTCTTCTTCTGTCCGTTCAATTAATCCCAGTTCTTCCAGGCGATTTACGTCTGTGTGTACGTTTGAATAGTTTCTTTCGGCTGTTTTTGCCAGCGCGTAAATACTGCATGGCTCTATTTTGCTTAAAGTATCAAGCAAATCAAGTCGAGCAGGCGTTAGCTCGCTAAAAAGTGATTTTGCAGATTCAAATGAAAGTCTAAAATTTACTGGCTTTCCAATTTCGGAGTCTTTAATTTGTTGACGAGCGGCTCGGATTGCAGAACCACCCTTGGCTACTTCAATAATTGCTTTCATGATTCACTCCAGGTTTCAATGTCTTTTTCAAAATCGTCAAGCAATTTATCAATGCTTGTGAAGTTGTAATCTATTTCGTGTGAGTTTATATGTTTATGATCTCCTTTTCCGCGTTCGTTGTCATATCTAATTCTACATTTTCCATTCTGCCCGTAAAATAATCTGTATTTGTATTTATGTGTACTTGGTGGTGTTGGTTCTGGTAGTTCCCATATAACCTGAGTTCGATATAAATAATCATCCTGAAAACTAATTATATCGGGCTTTTCTCAATTAGCAATGATTATTGACAATAAATAAACAAGAGAAAACAATCCAAAATTGAATATTTTGGACTCACAATTTAATTGCATGAAAATAATTAAATTAATAAAGCTGGTAGAGAAGTTACTTCATGTTTATCTAATTTTAAAGAAGGTTTTTTATCTTGCCAAGTATAAGCAATTAAACCAGCAATAATATTAACCATAAAATTAGAAATACTGCGATGACGAGAATGAACAACTTGGGAAATATTTTGAAGTTGGTCATTGACAGTTTCAATTAAAGCTCTTTTTCTTAACATAAGTTTTTCCCACAATTCAACTAATTTATTCTTCATATTCTTCTTAAAAGGAGTAATTAATTTCACATCATTTTCCAATAGTTCCTGAAATAAACTTTTAGAAATATATCCTTTATCTCCAAAAAGTCTTCCCCATAAATTTTGTGCCAAAGTAGGAACTGGTTTCCGGTCATCAACATTTCCGGGAGTAACTTGAAAAGCTAATAATTCGCCTTGTTCATTAATAATTAAATGAAGTTTAAATCCAAAGTACCAATCCACAGAACTCTTGCCCCAGCCCGATAAGCCACGGAAAACTTTATTTCTTTTTGCTCTTTTATTATGACAAATAGGAATACCCATGCTGTCAATAAAAGAGATGCCACTACATTGACCTTTTCGACTATTAAGATAACAAATTAAAGGCAGTAAAGCATCAGGCATTAATTCAACAAAGCGATTATAACTCACTAAAGATGGAAAATATCTGTGGTAGATTGTTAAAATGCTTTTTTGATAATAGTCCTGAAAATTACGATAACTTGATTGGTGAAAATGAACAATAATAGTCATGACTTCACTTAAACATAAGCGACTTTTTCTTTTTCTTTTTTGTGACTGGCTCGAAATTAGTTCTGAGTTCAATTTTGCTTCAAAATCCAAACAGAAATCATCTATTGCACAAAATAATTGTTCTAATTCCATTGTCCATTTTTCCTTGCTCAAACAACTACTTTATTCTTAAATCTTTGGTGCAATCTTGAGTATGATTAGTAATGTTATTTAATGGTTTTTAAGAAAAATTTACAATTTATATTATTTATTCCCAAGAAATTGTCAATAACCGGAAATTATTGATAACCGCTAAAAATTCATTTAATCCTGAAACTCTTTCCAGTCAACACTTGTAAGTTATTCTCTTCCGTCGAACTCAGGT
>NZ_JADEWA010000312.1:0-6505 GCF_015207865.1 Dolichospermum sp. LEGE 00246 | reverse complement strand
ATTAAAAAATCTGTATTTATCAAAAAAAGCGATTTTACCGACTCTCAATGAAGCGCAAACTGAAGATGTATTTATTAAACCCGTATTAGATATTTTAGGGTTTTCTAATATTCCTCAAGTTGTAACTCGTGGTAAAGGTAGAGCCGAACGTCCTGATTATGCGTTGTTTGCAAATGAAGCAGATAGAGATACAGCTTACTCTTTTCAAAATAATGAAACTGCTTTTTATGGTAGGGTATTAGTTATCGCAGAAGCTAAATATTGGGAAAGACCATTAAGTAAAGTTTCTGCTAATGATAAAAGAGATATTTTCAAGAATGAAAATCCATCTTTTCAAATTTCTAGTTATTTGACTGGTACGGGAGTTTATCCTAATGATTTGGATGAGTTAAACTGTGATGAAGGAGTTGGAAAGTATTTACAAGAAAAAAAGGATATTTTAACATCTAGAGCAGCATATATTAGAGGAAACTGTGAATGGTTTAAGTACACTTGGCCTCTGCATAAAGACAAATATCATCTACCTAAAATAATTGTTCCCTATATTGCACCAGAAAATAGATTTGCGCTTGATGAAAAAGCTGAATATATTAGTTTAAAGGATAAAAATATCCCCGACTTCTGTTTTCATTTTGTAAATAAATGATAGATTTTTCTTAGAAGTCGGGGATCTGGATTATTATAAAAATAGAATTGGTAATATCAATCATGCTAAAATACAGCCAATTAAATTATTTACCCTCATCTAAGGAATTACCCGACTCTGACGACACACCAGTGGATAACGAACTACAAGATTTAATTCCCGGTTTATTAAAAGCCATGTTAGCCTTAATCTGGTTCCAAAGATGGGATTGGTTTTTTGGCGTAGACATGGGAATATATTATGATCCAGATAAACCTGCAATTGTCCCAGATGGATTTTTAAGTATTGGTATTCCCAGATTAATTGATGAAGATTTACGCCGCAGTTATGTATTATGGGAAGAACAAAAATTACCGATTTTAGTGTTAGAAATAGTGTCTCATACCTATAGGGGAGAATATAGCACTAAGAAAGATTTTTATGCTCAAGAATTGGGGATATTATATTATGTAGTTTATAATTCTCAGCGTAAAAGAAAACAACGTTTAGAGGTTTACAAATTAGTCAATGGAGAATATAAATTACTGTCAGGAAACCCTGTTTTTCTACCAGAGATAGGGTTAGGAATAGGAATGAAAAAAGCAACATATCAAGGAATAACTAGAGAATGGTTATATTGGTTTGATGAAAATGGAAAACGATTTTTAACACCAGAAGAAAGGATGCAACAAAGTGAGGAAAAACATTTAGAATCTGAAAGAAAACATTTAGAATCTGAAAGAAAATGGTTAGAATCTGAGAAAAAAGCTAATAAATTAGCAGAGATGTTAAAAAAATTAGGAGTTGATCCTGAAAATTTATAGCGTCTGAATTAAATCTGCAAAACCGTAAATACTAATTCCTAATAACAGTAGTGCGGTAAATTGGGTAAGGTGTTGTTGAGTTAAAACTGTGTGGTTGTTTCCGGTGGGAGACATTGCTTCCCGGACTAATATAGAAGTTGATGCTCCCACGACAAAACTTAAACCTAGTATGATGTAGGGTTTATCTGGGACAATGGTGGAGACTGTCAGCAGAGCGATCGCTAATGTCAACATTAATAATTCCACAAACCGGGGTGGATGATCTTGAATAAATAAAATTAGGCTATTTAACCAAAAATTCCAGGTTCTCATAATTTGTCAGTTGTTAATTAACTGTTGTAGAGACGTTCCATGGAACGTCTCTACATTAAAACTAACGAGCGCCAGCTTTTACCCCTGCACCAGTTTTCTGAGTTGAGTCTTCTGGAAGTTCCACACCAAAAACTCGACAAAAGACCTTTTCTACCTTATATCCTGTATCAATGGATTCTAAAGGATCTTTCCGCAGACGGTGACGCAGACATAATGTAATTACCCGCCGGATATCGTCAACTGTTACTTCTGTCCGACCTTCAAAAGCGGTTAAGGCTTTAGCCGCACGGTTTGTCACAATGTCACCCCGCAACCCGTCTACATCCAATTCTGAACAAACTTCGGAAATTTTTACCCGGAAGTCATAGTCTAAATTAACTTGTGGTAATAAGTTTTGGGCATTGACAATTTTCTCTTGTAATGCTACTTGGGGAGCTTGGTGTTTTTCTAAATACACAGGCGGATTTTGGTCAAATTCACCCCGTTCTTCCACAATTTGCACCCGCAAAGCTGGTTCTTTCACAGTGCGGATTTCTGCGTGCATTCCAAAACGGTCAAGGAGTTGGGGACGCAGTTCCCCTTCTTCTGGGTTTCCCGAACCGACGAGAACAAACTTGGCTGGGTGACGGATAGAAATCCCCTCCCGTTCCACAGTGTTCCAACCACTAGCAGCGGAATCGAGGAGTACGTCTACCAAGTGGTCATCTAATAAGTTGACCTCATCAACGTAAAGAATACCCCGGTTAGCTTTGGCTAGGAGTCCGGGTTCAAAGGCTTTGACACCCTCAGATAAGGCTTTTTCAATGTCAATTGTCCCACAAACTCGGTCTTCTGTCGCACCCAATGGTAAATCTACCATTTGTACCTTTTTGTGAGTGATGGGAATTTCCAACCCTTGTGCTACCTGTTGACGGACTTCATCACTCATCAAGTCCGTGTCGTTGGGGTCACTGTTGAAGGGGTCATTGGCGACAACAGGGATTTCTGGTAAAAGGTCCGCTAAGGCGCGGATAGTTGTAGATTTTCCGGTGCCGCGATCGCCCATAATCATTACACCACCAATTTTGGGGTCAATGACATTTAACAGCAGTGCCAGTTTCATTTCTTCTTGACCAACGATGGCTGTAAATGGAAAGACCGCACGACGCGCACTCGCACTAGCTTGAGCAGTTGAAGTCACTAAATTACCTTAACAATATTTTTTATTACAATTCTTTATTTTGACACATTTTGGGGAGGTGGGTTGGTTGTTCGTTAAAAGCCAATCTTCTTATAAGTTTTTTAAATCTGACTTTTACAAAAAAAGCACAAGACTATGTTTATTGAGAATAAATCTGCTTCATTCTCAAGATTGTTGAGAATGATTGCAATAAGGTAACGATTTTACTAGGTTCTTGACCTCTTGACTTTTTGTGCTATTATCAAGGTATATAATTTGGTGGCTATAATTTCTAAATTTTAGAATACAGAAATTGTCAGCATCAGGATAACCAGAATTTAAGAATTGACAGGATGTGAGTAAATTAAAATCCTGTTCATTGTTTGATCTTGTAAATCCTGATTCTCATAAAATTATTAAAATTATCGGAAAAATAACTAAAATTGCTGAGAAACAAGTATTATCTTCAGTAGGGATATTCCGCATTCCGCAACTATCAGTTTCTGCACAGAAAACCCAAACCGCCCATTACTATATTTGACCCACAACCCGTCAATAATGCGGAGGTCATCACAGGGAAAACTATCAATACTTTTAACATTTAACCAACCTTCTTTTTCTCGGTTTGCTACCACTAGCATTACCCGGAATGTTTCCTCATCTGCTTCTTTCCATTCCCCTGCTGCTAACAATTTCTCTAATTTTTGATACCGACTGGGTACAGTAACAGATGGTTGAGGTGGTAGTGGAGGTAGTGGAGGTAAAATTTGAGATGGCGATCGCCTCTCAGGTTGATTTAAAATATTTAACTCCTGAATAACTTCTTTAACAGATTGATAACAATTGCTTTTTCAATACTATCTGTTCCCTGTGCTTGGAGTAAAAATTGTTTAATTACACAATAGGGTTTTGATGGTTTATCCTCATCAATAGCTAAAAATGTTCTACCAAAACCACCCTGACCTAAAATTGATTTAGGTATATACTTTTCACGCAAAAGTAACTTATTACCGCACTTTTGACAATATTAAAAATTATCAGGGTTAGGAAAAAGACAGTCAGGATTAAGACATTGACGCATAGACTCACAACCAAGGCTTCATTGTAATTTTACCCTAATTAATCAAGATTTACGCAAAATCTCTCAAAACCTCATTTCTCTGCGTCTGGAGGGGTTCATTTAAAAAAATATATAACTTAACTAACACCCAGATCCCCGATTTCTTAAAGAAATCGGGGATCTATCTTCTCAAATCATGCTACAATTACGCACTGACCTCAACCATCCCCAAAAACCCCAACATCCAATTTCATGACCAAAAAACGTATTTTAGTTACAGGTGCAAGTGGCTGTATCGGTCACTATATCAGCGAAGCCTTAATTCAAAACACCAATCACGAATTATATCTCCTGGTTAGAAACCCTAATAAACTCCAAGTAGATACTACAGTCCGTCCTGGAATCACCATTCTTCAGGGTGATATGCAAGAGATTGGTAAATTCTCTAATTTACTCAAAACCATTGATATCGCCGTATTAACAGCCACTTCCTGGGGTGGTGAGGGCATTTTTGATATTAATGTCTTCAAAACTCTAGAATTAATGAATCTGCTAAATCCCGAAAGATGTGAACAGGTAATTTATTTTTCCACAGCCAGTGTTTTAAATAACGAAAACAAACCACTTAAAGAAGCCGGGGAAATTGGGACAGATTATATCCGTTCTAAATATGATTGTTTACATCAAATCGAAAAGTTAGCTATTTTTCCCAAAATTACCACGGTTTTTCCTACCTTAGTATTAGGTGGTGATGACAAAAAACCCTATTCTCATCTCACATCTGGTATTCCTGAAGTTACTAACTATATTAATTTTATTCGTTTTTTACAAGCAGATGGCAGTTTTCACTTCATTCATGGTAAAGATATTGCCACAGTTATCCAATATTTAATTGATTATCCACCACAACAGGGAGATCCCCGCCGATTTGTGTTAGGACAATCTTCCCTAACAGCAAATCAAGCCATTGAAGAAGTTTGTGCTTATTTCCGTAAAAAGATTTATTTCCGCATTCCTTTATCTTTAGGTTTAGCCAATGTAATTATTGCTGTATTCCGCATTCAAATGGCAGCCTGGGATAGATTCTGTATGAATTATCGTCATTTTAGCTATGCTAATGCCATTAATCCTAGCAGCTTTAATTTACCAAATTACTGTGCAACAATGACTGATGTTTTGAGAATTAGCAGCGTAAAAGCGGGAATTTAGATCAATACCTTGTACATTTTCTGTAGGTTGGGTTGTTCGCGTGAGCGTTGCGGAGCAATAGCACAAAATCCAACATGAGCGTCGGGTTGCGCTGTCGCTTAACCCGACCTACAAAAAATAGATAAAGTATTACCTGATACAGAAATAATTGATTAAATAGGCATATAGGCACAAGAATAAATGACTCGCTTTATACATGATCAATTTGCTAAACAATATCTAACAGAACTATTAACACCTTATGGACAAGTAGAAACCAGTAAAGACATCACCGCAGAAGTCAGACAAATTGACGTATTAAGTAGTGAGATAGAATTAATTACACAATGTCATTGCGTAAGCGTTGCGTGGCGTTAGCCATATGGAACGAAGTGAAATGAAGCAATCGCAGGGGTTGTGATTGCTTCCCTTCGCTCGCAATGACTGTAAATATTTTTGTCCAATTACTTATTTATCCCCTCATCCCCGCATATTAGGGAAAATGGCGGCTAATTATGCCGTATTTGAACCATTCCGTAATGCTGTAAGTAAAAGTGAAATCCGCAGTTGCATGGGTAAATTATTTGACATTCATGCCCAGGTTGAACGTCAAGCTAAACGCAATGACACGCGAATAAATGAATCCGAATTAGCTAATCTGTGGATTTTGACTCCTACAGTATCAGTAGAAATCCTCGATAGCTTTAATGCTAGTTTGGATGAGAAAAACTGGGGTAAGGGGATTTACTTTTTTGGTAAAGGATTTAAAACCGTCATTGTTAGTATTCATCAATTACCCAGCACACCCGAAACCCTGTTTTTGCGGATATTAGGGAGGGGAAAAGTACAAAGACAAGCGGTGGAAGAATTAGAAACACTGACAAATAACAATCCATTTCTGGCAGATGTCATAGAATTAGTACATAACCTAATTGCTGTGTTATCGGCACGTCAGCGTCAAGAACAAGATATTGATCAAGATGATCGGGAGTTAATTATGAAATTATCCCAAATGTATCAATAACAATTAGAAGAACTGAGAAAACAAGGACTCCAAGAAGGACTTAAGACTGGTGTAGAAAGGGAAAGACGCGCTATGATTGAGAGTATTCTGCAAGTGCGTTTTAGTGAAGTTGATGCCGAATTGACAAGAATCATTAACCCCCTGATTGCCATGAGTAGAGAGGAATTTACTCCTTTACTTCTACAATCATCTCGTGAAGAGTTATTAGCGAGATTTTCGGCACAATAGTAATTTATCAGTAATTTATAGCGGTATGCACTTGAATGAGATACATCATAAGCCCCCTCCTTGCTTGCGGGGAGGGGGTTGGGGG
>NZ_JADEWA010000311.1:0-6506 GCF_015207865.1 Dolichospermum sp. LEGE 00246 | reverse complement strand
ATAATAATTTTACAGGAGAAAAATACTGATGATTGATATCTTAAAAAGAGTTAACCTCTACTTAATTGGCATGATGGGTGTTGGTAAAACAACAGTAGGAAAACTAATAGCGGCGGAAATTGGTTATAGATTTGTAGATACAGACGAAGTGATAGTCAAAGCCGCGGGTAAATCTATCAACGAAATATTTACCGAAAATGGTGAACCAGAGTTTCGTAAGTTGGAGGGTGATGTCTTAGCTCAAGTTTGTGCCTATACTAAATTGGTTGTAGCTACTGGTGGGGGTGTTATCATGCAGCAACGGAATTGGAGTTACCTCCATCATGGTTTGATAATTTGGTTAGATGCACCAATACAAATAATCTTACAGCGATTGGCGGCAGACAATACCAGACCACTTTTACAAGATGCTGATATGGAAAGTAAATTGCGATCGCTTTTGGAACAACGTCAGCCAATGTACTCCCAAGCTGATTTACATATTACTATTAGCGCGACCGAAACACCAGAAGAAATTGCCACACGCATCCTAGCCACAATTCCCAGTATTCTCAAACAGCAATAAGTAGGTGAACACAATAAAACCAAACTGTGTAAAGAAACGTAAAATCGCCCAAACCCTCTTTCCTCTTGCCTTTTGCCTTGCCATAATGACAATTTTCCACGCCAACCTACTTAATTCTTTCTTTGAGGGTGGTGTTGCTTAATGAACAGATAAACAAGTCTCACGCCAGGCGGAAAGGCGCAAAGTTTTTTATTCTATCTATAAGAAGGAATAGAAAGCAGGTAATTTTTTGTCAAAAGAAAGATGCAGAATTCTCACATCAGGAGTTGAATTGAATCTAGATTCTATCATTATCCTCAACGGGGATGAAATCTATGGCTATATTTTCTCTTGATGAACTCAAAAATTTAGTCCAAAATCCTGAGTATCCATGCGTTTCTCTGTATCTACCTATGGAAAAACTAGGCGGAGAAACGCGACAAAATCCAATTCGGTTTAAAAATTTAATTCGAGAAGCTGAAAATCGCTTAGATGACATAGGATTACGCCATGCTGAAACTATAAATTTGCTCAAGCCAGCAATGGAATTAGACAATACTGATTTTTGGGAAATTCAAAATCAGGGATTAGTAATTTTTATTTCCCCAAATCTATTTCGTTACTATTGTTTACCTATTTCCTTTCCCAAATTAGTGGTTGTGGGCAAAAATTTCCACATTAAACCCTTACTAAATTTGATTAATAATGATGGACAATTCTACATTTTGGCTTTAAGTCAAAAGAATGTTCAGTTTTACTCAGGAACGCGCTATCAACTCCATGAGGTAGAAGTAGAAAATATGCCTCGTAATTTGGAAGAAACTCTTTTAGAAGATGAATTTCAAAAAGGTGTACAGCATAGAGTTGGTATAGCTAGAGGTGCGACTTCCGCCGCTCAACAGCCTGGTTCTGTCCATGGACAAGGTAGTCCAGATCGAGAGAAACATGAAGAAGACATTTTACAATTTTGTTATGCTGTTGATAGTGCATTACATGAAAAATTACGAGGTAAAAAATCACCTTTAATATTAGCGGGTGTGGAGTATTTATTACCAATTTACCGACAGGCTAATACTTATCAATATTTAATAGAAACAGGTATTACTGGCAATGTAGAACTTCTCAAAAACCAAGAATTAAATCAGGCAGCTTGGAAAATTGTTGCCCCTTTATTTCAACAAGAATATGAAGATCTAATGGCTGTTTATCTGCAACTTGCTGGGGAAGAAAGTAGCAAAATTGCCAATGATATCAAAACAATTGTTCCCGCTGCATATTATCAAAGAGTTGATACTTTATTTGTGCCTGAAAAAGAATATATATGGGGTAAATTTGATTTACCAACTGCTACAGTTGAGTTACATCCAGAACCGGCACCAGACGATGAAGATATGTTAGATTTTGCCGTGATTCACACCATGTTAAATGGTGGTAAAGTATATAGTCTAGAGCCAGAAGCAATGCCTAGTGGAGTCAAAGTGGCGGCTATTTGCCGATATTAATTTTAAGCGTCAGATCCCCGACTTCTTAGAGAAGTCGGGGGTATTGTTGTATATAAATAATTTAGGATTGCTATAGAAAATGAAATTGTAACCGTTCACAGGGGGTGAGAATTTATTAAAAAACCTGAAAGCTTTGTCTGTTGGGTTTTTCAGGCAACTTGACATATTAACGAATGGTTCTTAAATTGGCTGGAAAACGATTTGCAAACCGATATAGAGATTTTGCGAATTTCAAATGACCTAAAAAAATCAAATCTATAACGTTTTTCATGCTGTTTTCGTGAAATCTCATATAGAGTGTTTTTTGTACCCCCCGTGAACGGTTACGTTGGTTTCCGACCTGTTCCCTTCTCTCTCTACGAGACGCTACACGAACGAGCTACGCACATTAGTCAGGGAACTGTAGTCAACTCACGCCCCATTCATCCCCCGCTCCTAAGAGTGAGCGGGGGGCTTCTGTCGGGAAAGCTAACTACATTATTCGTCAATCTGCCAAGCATCCTTGGTATATTCTTCATCAAGGACTTTCTTGGGACGGACTAAGACAATCATTTTTCCTAACAGGGGAATTGCTGGTGCGGTTTCAAACCATTGAAAGTCAATACTATCGCCGTTTTCAAACACAAAGTAATTGGAAATATCCCATTCTCTTTGAGCGCGATCTATGACGATCATGATCGGTTCAACTTTGTTTTGATGGGGGTTGGGGAAAATATCGCTATTACCAATGACAACTACAGGATCTTCTGCATTTAGTAGCACTTTCCAGCCCGGTAAGGCTACCCAAGCTTGTTCTCCGGCAAATTTAACAATCCGAAATGGTTGAATTTCGGTAATAAATGGTACAGCTTTTAATTCCTGTGATGTTAATGGTAACTCGCCTACAACCGGTAAAATCCGGGGTAAATCTTCATCAATTTCTAGACGATAAAATGGTAAAATCGGCGGTGCTACTTTAGCCGTAACGCTAAAATCCATTAACAGTTGTTCTAGTTGTTTTCTGGCTGTTTCGGAGTGAGCAAAGCGTAAGCCCTTGGCAATTAAGCGCGATCGCTCGGATAAGTCAGATTTTTGTTTAGCATATTTCCAGGATTGATAGGCGATCGCATCTCCTGGATGTTTACTAAAACCTTCGGGTAAACTAGAAAACCAAGAATAGTCTTTCACTGCTTTGGCTATATCCCTGACTACATCAGCATCAAGTTTGTATTGATAGGTCAAATCCGCAGTCGTGGCTCGGTCTTCTTGGGTTAATCCACGCAATTCATATAAGACATCACTACTCTTGGTGCTATAATATGCCAATGTTGCCGATGATGAGCCACATTTTTCCATAGAATTATAAACCTGAGAGCCAACAATTACCTGATTTTGTTGAATTGGTTCAAATCCAGTGGCTTCAAAGATGTCTTGGGGATTGTAACCATTTTTTTGCAGGTAGGCGATCGCCTGTCCCCATTCTACCCAAGTCCCCTGTTTTTGTCTCAGCTTAACTAATAATTCTGTGGCTGTTTCTTGGTCAGGATTTGGCAAATTGGGCTGTATTTCGGTCATAATTAAAGGATGCGTCTTAAAAAGTTAATACTGTCTGATGAGCGTGAAGAAATGTAAAGCTAGAAAACTATCTTCTTCTCTTATGTGTATTTTGACTTATTACTCATGAAAATAGTCAGAAAAAATAAGTGAGATATATAGTTGTAAAATTAGTGTATCAAAGAAATTTGCATCTCATTTGAGTTTTCAGCGCTATTCTTAACATCATACAGATAGAAAATATAACAAAATAGCAGCTAACACGGATATATTTATGGATAAACCCAATTTTGAATCTAACCAAGTTCGCCGTCAACGCCTAACCCCTGAAAGTGCCAAAAAACTTAATGTTCCCTATTCCCTCAACAAATGAGTAACGAAGTCCGCGCTATATTTAATCGTATTGCTCCTGTTTATGACCAACTTAACGATCAGTTAAGCTTGGGACAACACCGCATTTGGAAAGAAATGACAGTCAAATGGAGCGCAGCTAAACCTGGTGATACTGGCTTAGATTTGTGTTGTGGTAGTGGGGATTTAACCTTTCGGTTAGCACGTCATGTAGGGAAAATAGGCAAAGTTTATGGAGTAGACTTTTCCGCTAACTTACTAAATACTGCTCAAGAACGCTGCAAAAATTACTATCCCCAACCTCCTATTAATTGGGTAGAGGCAGATGTATTAAATTTACCTTTCGATGGTGATTATTTTGACACAGCCACGATGGGGTATGGATTAAGAAATGTTAAAGATATTCCCGGTAGTCTCAAAGAAATACACCGTGTCCTCAAACCAGGTGCGAAAGCCGCAATTTTAGACTTTCATCGTCCCAACAATCAACAGTACCGCGCTGTGCAACAGTGGTACTTGGATAATCTGGTAGTTCCCATAGCTACTAATCTAGGCTTAAAAGACGAATATGCTTATATTAGCCCTAGTTTAGACCGATTTCCCACTGGGAAAGAGCAAATAGAGTTAGCTCTTGAAGCCGGTTTTATGAATGCCACACATTACCCCATTGCTAACGGTATGATGGGAGTATTAGTAGTAAGAAATTAAAAATTAAGGTTCTACTGCTCCCCTTATGGAGAAGAATATTAATTTGATTTTTGTAGCTTGGGTTGAACGAAGTGTATCCCTTACGGGAGCCGAAGGCATAACCCAACATTGGCGGTAAGATAAGTAATTGGACAAAAATATTTACAGTCATTGCGAGCGAAGGGAAGCAATCACAACCCTTGCGATTGATTCATTTCACTTCGTTCCATATGGCTAACGCTACGCTAACGCAATGACATTGTGTAATTAATTCTGTCTCGCTACTTAGTAAGAGTTGTTGGGTTTCCTTGCGTCAACCCAACCTACAATAAATGTTGTTTTACGTAAAGGGAGCGGTAGAACCAAAATTAATAATTCAATAAAACTTCCATCCTTACCCATTACCCATTACCTAATCCAAAAGCCTGTGGATTTGTCTAGAATTCTATTATATATATCTCCCCCCATTCTGGGTGGATTAATTGGCTATTATACCAACGACATAGCCATAAAAATGTTATTTCGTCCCTATAAAGCCGTTTATATTTTTGGACGAAAAGTACCGTTTACTCCTGGTTTAATTCCTAGTAATCAGGAACGGTTAGGACAGAATATTGCTAATGCGATTATGAAATCGCTACTGACTCCAGAAGAAATGCAAAATCTGGCGCGGAAACTCCTACAACCTGAACGATTACAAGGTGGAATTCTCTGGTTATTACGTCTGGTAGTTGATCAAGTTAAAGGTGATAAAAACCCTCGTAGCACTAAAATTTTAGCTGGTATTTTACGGGATTTATTAGGTGAATCTTTACCGCGTCTCTTGAAGGTTTTGGCGAGAAAAGAAACATTTTTAGAAACCCAAGTTAACCAAATATTTGACAAAGTATTACTAGAATTTCAACTCAGTGATGAACAATCTATCCGGTTAGCTGATTGGTTGCTAGAGGTGGTTTTACCTTCAGATAGATTACGACAAGTTATTATTGATTTTTTAACAGATCGGACAATTCAAACTATTGATGAAAGCTTTCGAGAAAAAACCAGTGGTACTTATTGGGTAGTGGCAAATTTGTTTGGGTTGAAAAATACTTTAACTCGATTACGGACATTTTGCTTAGATGAGAAAGAAGCAACTAACAAGCGATTGCAAGAATTAATCAAAGATTTAAGAATGCGCGATCGCATTAAAGAATTATTACAAAATTTATCTTTGCAAAATCTCCCAGTTGGTACAGTGCGTCAACTGCGAAAAACTATTAGAGATAATGTCCGTCAATATCTACAAAATAGTGGTAGTGATTTACTGAAGGAATTAACAGAATCGGCTGACTGGGAAAGGATTTCTATTGTATTACTAAATCGCTTAAGTAGTTCAAGCGTTGTTAACACCTCCTTAGAATTTGTTGCACGGGATTTAGCATCAATTTTAGAAAAGTATCTGGAAAAAGATTTAGAAGTTATTGTATCTCAAGCAATTCCTATTTTATCTATAGATCAGGTAATTGTAGAACGAGTCAAAGGTACATCACCTGCTGAGTTAGAAGATGCAATTGAGGGAATTGTCAGAAATGAATTACAAGCAATTGTCACTTTGGGTGGTGTTTTAGGTTTTGTTGTTGGTTTGTTACAAGTAGGATTTTTATTTTTGAGTCAATCTATGTAATTGGTAATGGGTAATGGGTAATGGGTAATGGGTAATTGGTAATTAATCGCTTCAGAAGTATCTGGCAATCTAAGTAGGTGAACAGAAAAATTTAAAGGTATGTGAAGAAAAGTAAAATCACTCAAAACTCTCTTCCTGTTCCCTTGCCCCAACGACAACTTTTAACGCCCACCTACTTAGTTAAATACCTTCATAATTTGAGATTAAACTAGTATTTAACAAT
>NZ_JADEWA010000310.1:0-6515 GCF_015207865.1 Dolichospermum sp. LEGE 00246 | reverse complement strand
GCCCCCAACCCCCTCCCCGCAAGCAAGGAGGGGGCTATAATGGATGTATTTATTTGGTTATGATTACTAGTTAACCAAATTTAATCATTTCTCTGCCGACAATTTCCGGTTTTTCTCCTTTTAATAGTGGTTCAAGTGCGGCACGAATTCTAGTTGCGGAAGGGGGACAACCGGGTAAATAAATATCAACTGGTACTACCTTATGCACAGGGACAACTGTATCTAGTAAAGGGGGAACAATTCCTGGGGAATTGGGAATTTGTTGATTAATATCTGCTTCTTGAATATAAGCTAATTGTAGGGCTGGTTCAGCACCACCTGCAAGATTACGTAAAGCGGTAACATTACCAGTAACAGCACAATCACCAAAGGAAATTATTGTTTTAGTCCGGTTTCTGATTTTGTAAATTAATTCTAAATGTTCTTCATTGGCGATCGCACCTTCAACTAATACGATATCTACACCTTCGGGATATTCTTTAATATCAGCAAAGGGACTATAAACTATATCTACTTGTGCGGCTAAATATATTAACCATTCGTCCAAATCGAGAAAAGACATATGACAACCAGAACACCCACCTAACCAAACTGTTGCTAATTTGATTTTAGTCATTTTTTCACCTTTTCAGTTTTCAGTGGAAATTAATGATTGCCATTCTTTGACAACATGAATCGGAACTGCGATATTAATGAAGTTTGTACTGGGAAGGGGTATAGATAAAGTTAAAGATTCTGGAGGTAATTGAGGTAAGATTTCTGTTAAATCATATTGACCAACAGTTGGTGCTGGGGCTGCATCTAAAAATATATCATTAGCATTCCAGAGTTTACCTGTATTGGTAGTAATTCTTAATGGTTGAGGGTGAATTAATTCCGCAGAACCAGGAAAGCCAACTAGACGAAGATTGATATTAGATGGTTGATCTAAATACACTTGTTTAAATAATACAACTTGCCAGACTTTTCCTGATTGATCATCTAATTTCACTTGTGAACGGTAAATAATTTCTTCGGGAGGATTTCCTATCTGAGTAACAGCAGCAATTACTTTTGCAGATGATAGATTTGCTAAACCAAGGAATATAAATACTGTCAATATCCCTACTAATAGAATTCGCTTAAATATTTGTTGAATATGCAGTAACATGAGATTTCATTTTAAATTATGCTAATGACTAATGACTAATGACTAAAAATTCCATTGTTTTTTCTGTCGTGCAGTTACTAAAAATTCAATTTTGCCCCGATCATGTTTCATTTCACCAACACTTGCACCCTTATCAAATAACGCTCCTGTGGGACAGGCATTCACACATTTACCGCAGGAAGTACAGGTTTGGGAAGTTCCCCAAGGTTGATTTAAATCAGTAATTACATGAGATTTTGAGCCTCTTCCTGCCATATCCCAAGTATGTGCGCCTTCAATTTCATCACAGACACGAATACAGCGAGTGCAAAGCACACAACGATTATGATCTATGCCAAAAAGATGATGGGAAGTGTCAACAGTTCGCTGAGGATTTTGATATTCTAAGCGGAGATGATCCATACCCATTTCTATAGCTAAATCTTGTAATTCACAGTTACCATTAGCAACACAAACTGAGCAAATGTGATTACTTTCGGCAAATAACATTTCTACAATTGTCCGCCGGTATTTTTGTAAGCGATCGCTATTTGTATTCACCTCCATTCCTTCTGTAACTTTAGTTACGCAAGCGGGTTGTAATTTATTACTTCCTGCAATTTCCACCAAACATAAACGACAAGCACCAATATCACCCACACCTTCTAAATGACATAATGTAGGAATATGAATACTAGCTTCCTGCGCTGCTTCTAGTAATGTTTCATCCTCACGAGCGCTAATCAATTCCCCATTTATTGTTAAAGTTTTTACAGTCATAGTAATTTGGTAATGGGTAATGGGTAATGGGTAATGGGTAATGGGTAATGGGTAATGGGTAATGGGTAATGGGTAATGGGTAATGGGTAATAGGTAATAGGTAATAGGTAATAGGTAATAGGTAATAGGTAATGGGTAATGGGTAATGGGTAATAGGTAATAGGTAATGACAACTGACTAATGACTAATGACTAATGACTAATGACTAATGACAAATATTCATCTCGAAAATATTGCAAAGTGCTAAAAACTGGATTTGGTGCAGACTGTCCTAAACCACATAAACTGGTGTGTTTTACCATGTCGCAAAGTTCCTCCAATAAATCTAAATCAGCGAGTGAACCTTTTCCTTGACTAATCTTTGTTAATAAACCGTGTAATTGCACAGTTCCCACACGACAAGGAATGCACTTACCGCAAGATTCATCCATGCAGAATTCCATGAAAAAGCGGGCGACATCTACCATATTTGTAGTTTTATCCATGACAATCATTCCCCCCGAACCCATCATTGAACCCAAGGCGGTTAAAGATTCATAATCCACAGGTGTAGCAAAAGCCGATGCAGGAATACATCCCCCTGAAGGTCCGCCGGTTTGTACTGCTTTAGCTATACCATTGTCGGGAACACCTCCTCCCATTTCCTCGACAATTACTTGTAAAGATGTTCCCATTGGGACTTCAATTAAACCCGTATTGCGGATTTTTCCAGCTAATGCAAATACTTTTGTGCCTTTGCTTTTAACAGTACCGATATTAGCAAACCAATCAGCACCTTTACGGATAATCGGGGCGATATTGGCAAAGGTTTCCACATTGTTAATTAACGTTGGATAGCCCCATAAACCCGACTCAGCCGGGTATGGGGGGCGGGGATGGGGGAGACCACGTTTACCTTCAATTGAAGCCATTAACGCCGTTTCTTCACCGCAGACATAAGCACCTGCACCGATACGGATTTCTACTTTAAAATCAAAGGGAGAATCAAAGATTTGTGAACCTAAAAGCCCTAAGTGTTGGGCTTGATGAATAGCAATTTCTAGACGTTTAATAGCAATGGGATATTCTGCCCTAACATAAATATAGCCTTGATTTGCCCCGATGGAGTAGGCAGCGATCGCCATCCCTTCCAAAACCCGATGGGGATCACTTTCTAATACACTCCTATCCATGAATGCACCGGGATCACCTTCATCAGCATTGCAAATTACAAACTTCTTCTCAGCCTTTGATTTTGCTACCGTTCCCCATTTTAAACCTGTGGGATAACCAGCACCACCGCGCCCCCTTAAACCGCTTTTAGTAATAGTTTCCACTACCTGACTGGGTTTCATTTCCCGCAGCACTTGGTAAAGGGCTTGATAACCATCAGATGCAATGTAAGCTTGAATCCGTTCCGGGTCAATTTTACCACTGTTTTCTAGAACAATCGGTAATTGACGGCTAAAAAATGGCTGATTTAAATCACCCTCTTGTAAATTTGTGACTTCTCCATTTACCCCTGCCATAATTGCTGCTGCATTTTCTGGGGTAACTTTTTGATACAATTTTGATGCGGGCGGATTTTCCCAGTTTTCCACCTGTACCAATGGTCCATGACAGCATAGACGCATACAACCCACCCCAGAAACTTGGACAGTATCTTGTAAACCCGCAGCTTTCACGGCTGCTTCGAGATGATCTTTCACAGCTTGAGAATCAGCAGAGAGACAACCCGCAGCAGTACAACACCGAATTTGCACAGATTTCCGTTGAGAAAGTTCCTTTTGGGCAATTTCTAATAATTCACTTAGTTCCATTTTGCCACCATTCTCCCACTTTTTCGCAAACTGATTCCGGGGTTTGATTACCTAAAATAGTGCCATCAAACACTACCGCAGGGGCAATTCCACAAGCCCCCAAACATCTAGCCGTCATCACAGAAATTTGACCATTTGCGGTAGTTTCTCCTGCGTGAATCTGCGTAACTTTTTCCAACTGGGTTAAGATCGCTGTTGAGCCTTTGACATAACAAGCTGTACCCGTACAAACCACACAATTATGAACCCCTTTCGGTGCTAGGGAAAACAAATGATAGAAAGTAGCCACCCCATAAACGCGACTAGGTGGTAACTTCAGGCTATGGGAAATGTACAGCAATAAATCCAGTTCTAAATAACCAAATAATTCAGAAGCCCGATGCAGAATTTCAATAAGTGCATCTTGTTGATATTGATGACGCTTAATAGTTGCGTCTAACATCTTTAAACGCTTGTCTCCACTGGGATGAGTTAAAGAAGGTGGAACTGATGTTTTCATACTTTTTCAAACCTTTATTTAAGGCTGCACAGAATCAGAATCATAAAAGCCATTAAGTAGTGAGACAGAATTAGTTACACAATGTCATTGCAAATGGAACGAAGTGAAATGAAGCAATCGCCAGGGTTGTGATTGCTTCCCTTCGCTCGCAATGACTGTAAATATTTTTGTCCAATTACTTAATTCATCCGTCTTTGTCTGCGTTCATCTGCGGTTAATAATTCTGGAAATCTGATTCTATGCAGCCTCACCTAGCATTACTTACTAACTGTAGTAGCTGCTGAAGAAACATTTGCCGCTTGGGAACTCGTAGGAATATGGACAATCTGCACTGAACAAGGTGCATGATGTAAAACATAATTACTCACACTACCGAGAAAAAATTCCGCTAGTCCAGAACGTCCCCGTCTTCCCATGATAATTAAGTCAGCATTCCAGTCAGTGGCTAATTCACAAATCATTCGTCCTGGACTACCAGTATTTTGGGTAAATTCTGTATTAACACCAGAAGTATTAGCTTGGGCGCTCCATGACTGTAACATTTGCCAACCTTCGTTTTTAAATTTTTCCCAATGCTCTTGGTATAATTTAAAACTTTGCTCGTTCCAGCCGGGATAGTAGTCAATATTAGGGAACACCAGTGCCTCTGGACTACCTTCCTCTTCCTGTGATAAAACGTGCAGTAACATTAAATTCGCAGATGTGATCTTGGCTAAAGATAAAGCTTGCTCAAAAACTTTTATACTCATATCCGAGCGATCTACTGCGACTAAAATTTTCTTAAACATATATACCTCGATGTTAGTTTGCTAACTAATGATAATGAGTATATTCGGCTTTTTAGGTTAATGTTTGGTAAAAGCATCCTTAATATTCACTAACAATTGTACAGCATAAGTCGGGAGTAGCAGCCTTATATACCATAGTTTCGTAATTAAATTTTACACTTTGTCTAACTGGAATATCCTGGATTTATCGGTCAAAAATTTGGCCATTAAGGTTTCATATTTACACTATACAAACCAGAAAAAAATTGCATCTTATCTAAGATAGATTAACAAATATTAAAATTTATTTCTCTGTAGCGATAATATGTAAATCTATGTGCTGATCTCTAATTAACTCCAGCAAGCGTTGTGTGAAAGAGCGTTTAAAAAATCTTTTCCATCGGGGTTGTTGACTTTCGCCGATGACTATTTGGGTGATATGATTAGTTGCGGCAACTTGGGCGATCGCCTGAGCGACATTGCTACTTTTAACATGAAGAAATTCACCACCAAATTCTCGGCATAGTTTCTCACAAGTATGAATATGTAAACTTTCTTCTTTAGTCAAAAACCGTTCAGGATCGGCAATGAATACAGTATATAACTTGGCATTCATATAATTAGCAATTCGCGCCCCCCGCCGTAATAATTGAATCGAATTTGGATAGGTAGATACACATATCAAAACCCGTTCATGAACAGTGCGAATTTGCCCAGGAGAGATGGAAGTATTTGCCTCTTCCTCAACTGTATCTGCAACTTCTCTTAATGCTAATTCTCGCAAAGCAATGAGGTTACGACGCTGAAAAAAGTTTTCTAAAGATTGCTCAATTTTATTAGCAGCATAAATTTTACCCTCCCGTAACCGTTCTTCTAAAGTTTCTGGAGTTACATCAATGACAACCACAGCATCAGCTTCATCCAGCAACCGATCTGGAATGCGTTCTCGGACGACAACACCCGTAATTCCGGCTACTAAATCATTCAAACTTTCTAAATGTTGAATATTCACAGTAGAGTAAACATCTATGCCGGCTGCTAAAATCAATTCTACATCTTGATAGCGTTTTTCTCTAGGTGAACCAGGAATATTTGTATGTGCTAATTCATCAACTAATACCAATTGGGGAGAGCGGTTTAAAATTGCCTCTGTGTCCATTTCTTGGAGGTTGATATTTTTATGAATATTGGCTTTTTGCGGAACTACTTCTAATCCTATAGCTTTGACAGCAGTATCTTTGCGTCCATGAGTTTCAATAATGCCAATAACAACATCAATACCTTCTTGTTGCAGTTGACGTGCTTCTTCTAGCATTCTGTAAGTTTTTCCCACACCAGGAGCCATACCAATGAATATTTTATGCTTTCCACGTCGAGCAGGACGAATATAAGAACTGTCAGGGGAGGGCGTATGGAGATAAGACATAATAATAACTAGGGTTTGCGGAAAAGTCTTTTCATTCGGGCTAGTAGTCTGTCAACCCTAAAATGACGGGTGAAGGCAAGCAGGGAGAGAAGAGAGGTAGGGGGTAGGGGGGTAG
>NZ_JADEWA010000309.1:0-6517 GCF_015207865.1 Dolichospermum sp. LEGE 00246 | reverse complement strand
AACAAAAAACAAATCTCAAAACCAAAGAACCGTGGGGCGCACGGTCTTAAAGCTCAGTTAATGTCCTCATAGAGGAGTCACTGAGAAGCCCACACTCACCTGAAAGGGAGTGTGTGGAGTACGTCACATTTAGTTGCATTTCCCCCCGTTTAACATCACCAAACCAACCTTGTTTTTTATAAGTACACATTGTGACGAAATAAGCACCAGCTTGACCATAATTGTAATTAGGAAGCCGAATTGAACGACGGTGATGTTTTTCGGGATCGAACTTCATATAACCAAATCAATAATTGTTAATCTCGTAGGGGCTTACGGTGTAAGCCCTCTTAATTTAAGATTATATACATCATATATGAGAAGGGCGCAATATGGAAGGGCGCAATATGGAAAGAGGGCGCAATATGAGAAGAGGGCGCAGGGCCTGCGCCCCTACGGGTATTATGGTTTGTTTAGCCGCTGGTTAGTTGTTTGATATGAGCCGGGAATCTGCCATTTTGTAATGCTTGGACTGCTGTTCCCGAATCTTGTACCCAAAACTGTCTTCCAAAGCGGACAATTTCTCGGTGATCTCCAGCCTGAACAACACCAATGACAGGTATTCTGGATTTATCTTTATCCCCTGCTTGTGCTTTGAGAATTGTATTCAAACGATGTTGTTCTTCAATTGTTCCTGCTTGTTGTGGACTCAGTTCCACTAAAATCATTTTTACAGTTTCAACAGTTTCTGCGTCTTCAAGAATAAATTGAACTTGATCATCACGGCGATCTATCTTACCCCAAATAATCAATCTGGCATCAACTTCGAGTAAAGAACTAATGCGTTCATAGGTTTTAGGAAAAACCACCGCTTCCGAGGCAGCAGATAAATCTTCAACTTGCAGAATTGCCATAGAATCACCTTTTTTGGTGACAACCTTTTTAACATTATTCAACATTACTACTGCACAAAGGATAGCATCATCTTTTTGTTCTCCCAATTGTGCTAAGTTAATAGGTGCAAGGACTGAAGATGATTGTCTGATAGATTTAAGAGGATGATCGGAGAGATAAAATCCTAATAATTCTTTTTCCATTCTCAATTTTTCTTGAGGTGGTAAATCATTGACAGGAGGAGCTTTTGGTGCAGATTCATAGGCATTTTTCTGGGGTTGATGATTATTCCCTGCCAATCCCCCTCCTAATAAATCAAATATATTACCCTGTCCACTAGCTTTGTCTCTAGCGCGGGATTGCGCCCACTCATAAACTAATTCTAAATCATGAATTAATTGGTTGCGATTAGCTTGAATTTTGTCAAAAGCACCGCAGTTAATGAGTGATTCTAAAGTGCGGCGGTTCATAGCCCGTAAATCCACGCGATCGCAAAAATCCGCCAAAGATGTAAATGGGACTAATTCTCCTGATTCTTCCCTAGCTTCTAAAATAGAGGCGATCGCATTTTGTCCCACATTCCGCACCGCCGAAAATCCAAATAAAATCCTCCCATCCACCGGCGTAAAATCTAAACCAGAGCGATTAACATCCGGTGCATCAATTACAATACCCATATTAGAGCAGTTATCAAGATACTTCCGCACCTTGTCTGTATCCCCACTATTAGCGGTTAACAACGCCGCCATATATTCCAATGGGTAATTTGCCTTTAAATATGACGTTTGATAAGTTACATAAGCGTAAGCTGTAGAGTGAGATTTATTAAAACAATTGGCAGCGATAAAACCATTTTTAATCACAAAATTATGGTCATTTTCCACACCAATATCATAAACATTGGCTTGACCGACATAAGTACGAGAAATTATTTTAACCATATTACTTAGCTTGGCAACATTTGTTTATTGACACCTTAATAATCATTATCAGCCACACAGATACCTTTACACTTAATACCATTTGTAGCAGTGCGTTGACAATGGGGACAGAGAACCTCTTCCTTCTCTGTTTCTTGATTTATCTCTATATTAGTGCTTACCTGGAGCTTACCTTTTTCGGTCTGGAGTTTGTCATTCATAGGAATAGATTTAAGGAATTTCCATCTGCTGAAGTTTCTCTATCAAATCACCACGTCGGAAAGTAGCAGAAAGTTGTTGTAAAGAAATTTCCTGGTTTCCGTAAAGTGCTTGAAGTGCCTTTTGAACATCTCGGACTGAATGATTGAAATAATCCTCCCCATATTGATTAATCAACTGATTTGCATCCTCAAAATTACGGTGGTTAATTTCCTTCATTTGTAGATTCATTCTTTTGAGAAGTCTTTTCCCCATTTGCATAGCAATAAAGCACGAAGCATAACGGACACAAGCAGGAGCATTTGGATGCGGGCGTTTGCGTCGGTTTTCGGCAATTCTATACAACTGTACAGCGATTATGGCTTGTGCGCCATTAAGATGTTCAGTAAAAATTACATTGTACAGTTTACCAAAATGCTCACGAGTAAAAAACTTAGCTTGATGAGGCTTTTGTCGCCAAACCGCCAGTATCGCCTCAGCCGCTACACCCGAAGTAATATCTGTGGATTTAGTGCCTGTATCAGAGCGTTTGCGGCGATAATTAAATCCCAACTGTTTGATATCCATTTCCAGTCTTTGCTGTAGCTGATCATTAGCTCGGAGATCCCTTAGATCCACTGGGTTCTGACTATTCGTAGCATAAGTAATTTTTTGGACTAAATCATCATTATCAGTAGGTAGTTGATAGAGACGAACTAAAACATAAGCTTGGATATTTTCCTGGAATATCTTTGAATCCTGAAGAGTTTTAAAAATGGTTATACAGGTTTGACCACCATTAATAATTTGCAAGTTCTCAACTCGTACCTGATAATCACCATTTTGCAGTGCGTTATAGGAAAAACTGTTGCAAGTTAATGTGATGCCATTATTATAAAAATAGAAATTGTTTTTTTCATCGCTATTTAAAGTGTCCCGAATACCCTCGTTGACCCGGTTGCCTTGTAACCCTAAATAACGGCGAATATTACGTTCTAACAAGCGTTCTCCGTGTCGCTCAATCAAAGCCGCAATTTCAGTTATAGAAATTCTGCCCACCAGCACCCGGCTAAAATTCATATCTTCAACTACAGCTTTGCCACTTAGTTGTAAAGTATCTTTAACTGGTTTGGAAGCTTGCAGAATGTTGATCAGATGTTCATGATTAATGTGTTCCCATGTCACCTGATCACCGAATCCAGATCGATCAATTGCTTCTTGAGAAGAGTCATTCCATTTTATGCCATTATTACAAGCTAATGCCCGCACCTGGGGAATATATCCATCCCGAATTAAACTGCGGACTTCTTCTACTTTCGCAAGTAACCGTTGATTAATATGCTCTAATTTTGCAGTAGGATCAAACAAAAATCGAATCGCATTAATGAGAGCCGTGATGCCATTTTCAGGAAAATTAGTCTTACCTTCTAGATTATTTACATACTTTACCTGAAATAAACTAACTGTAAATTCACCATCATATTCTTCAGAAATGTGCATGGCATCCACACCAAAATCTCCACCACCTTCTGTCAAACAATCAAAGGTATGAGCATCTTCTAAATCCAGAATTGTTTGCACACAAAAATATACAAATGCCAAAGATTTAAGTTTTCCAGCATCATTAATATTTAATTCTTCAGCAGCCCGTTGTCGAATGGCATCAGTCACTGATTGCAAACGTTGATCAATAATAGAGGCATTAATATTCATAATTTGTAGTTGAGGGCGTTGCTGAATTAGGGTATGAAATTGAAAAATCAATGATTTCAAACTCTTACTCTCTGCGACTGGAGCGCTTCTGCGTGTTCGCGCAGCGTGCCGTAGGCATAACAAAATCATACTCTTAATCAGCAACGCCCATAATTTGTAGTTGAGCATAACAACAAGAATTAGAGCGACAGTTAGAAAATTATAAGAAAAACCCTACAAATGGTTCTAGTTGGGAAGAAGTTAAAAAACGGTTTAGATAGAATTGAATAAATTTTTTTTCTTATTCAATCATCTTAAATAATAGCATATCCCGTATGTTGCCTAACATTTTGTGGGTGAAAACCTAAAACAATTTTATCTTTAGGAATTCCCGCTGCTTCTAATTCATAAGTAACACCATCTTCTGTATCATCTCTTTGTACCCAGATTTTACCATCAATAATATCAAGATGAACTAAGCAACCGTGAATTCTTTTCGCCCCTTCCCAACCAAGAGTTATTAGTAAATAGCTATCATTTTCACTATCAAAAACTGTTTTACATTCAATCACTCCATAGGAATAAGGAATTTGTGTATAAGGTACTAACACTTCTTTAACAATCCGGCGATAATTATCTAAGGTATCCATTGGGTAATCCTCTCAGTATCAGAATTGAAAACAAGTAAATTCAGATTTTCGCTTTCTCTTAAAAGTTTACCAATTGGTTCTTCAAATAAATCCGTGAATACAGTATCACGCACTCCTAAATATAATATTCTATCAGGTTCTAGACGACTCATAACAGCACGATACAAAACAAATCCACCAATAGCATCTTTAAGATCAGCCATTTCTGAAGGACTGACAAAACTTTTAATTTCTACGGCAATTTTTCTAGTTCCTTGTTCTGCCGCTAAAAGTTGTTTTGCTCCTAAATCTACATACATATCTTTTTGACCCCATTTTAAATGTAGAGGGTCATTTGTAATTATCCAACCTTCTTGAATTAAGGCATTTTTAACAGCATTGTGATAGATGTCCTTTGCCGGCATATTAAAATTGGCTTTTCCCAATAAACTATAAACTGATGATCCAAGCATAACTAATATTTTTAGTATAACTAAACTCTCTTTGCGCCTCTGCGCCTGGAGCGTGAGACAAAAAATCTCCTGTAACTTCAGACGAAAATTCCCCAATCCCCCGTCCTGTAAATGCTAAAATCAATGACTTGATTCCTTAAAGAGAACAATTATGGCATCCATCCGCGATTTGCACGAACAGATAATCAGTAAAGAACGTTCTGCCGTTGAAATTACCCAAGAAGCATTAAATCGGATTCAAGAGTTAGAACCCAAACTGCACAGTTTCCTCACTGTGACGACAGAACAAGCCTTAAAACAAGCTCAAGCTGTAGATGCAAAAGTCGCTGCGGGAGAAGAAATTGGCATCTTGGCGGGGATTCCCATCGGGATTAAAGACAATTTGTGTACCAAGGGGATTGTCACCACCTGCGCTTCCCGGATTTTGGAGAATTTTATCCCCCCTTACGAATCCACCGCCACCCAAAAACTAGCTGACGCTGGGGGTGTCATGGTGGGTAAAACTAATTTAGATGAGTTTGCTATGGGGAGTTCTACAGAAAACTCCGCTTATCAAGTTACCGCTAATCCTTGGGATTTATCCCGTGTTCCTGGTGGTTCTTCCGGTGGTTCAGCAGCAGCCGTAGCAGCCGATGAATGTGTGGTTTCCCTGGGTTCGGATACAGGGGGTTCAATTCGTCAACCTGCGTCATTCTGCGGTGTTGTGGGGATGAAACCGACTTATGGGTTAGTTTCCCGTTATGGTTTAGTGGCTTATGCTTCGTCTCTCGACCAAATTGGACCATTTGGACGCAGTGTAGAAGATGCGGCTATATTATTGAGTGCGATCGCTGGCTATGATCCGCAGGACTCTACCAGTCTCAAAATCAAAGTTCCTGACTATGCAGCTAGTTTAAAACCCGATCTCAAACTTCGGAAAAAACTGAGAATTGGTGTCATTACAGAAACCTTCGGTGAAGGGTTAGATCCAGAAGTACAAGCCGCAGTCACCAAAGCCATTGATCAACTTCAAGAATTAGGTGCAGAAATTCATCCTATTTCCTGTCCCAGTTTCCGCTATGGTTTACCAACTTACTACATTATTGCCCCCTCGGAAGCATCAGCTAACTTAGCGCGTTACGATGGCGTTAAATATGGTTTGCGTTCCCCTGATGCAGACAATCTTTTATCAATGTATACCCGAACTCGTTCTCAGGGATTTGGAGCAGAAGTCAAACGCCGGATTATGATTGGTACTTATGCCCTTTCCGCTGGTTATTATGATGCTTACTATTTGAAAGCCCAAAAAGTCCGCACTCTCATTAAAAAAGATTTTGAAAAAGCTTTTCAATCAGTAGATGTGTTAATTTCTCCAACTGCACCAACTACCGCATTTCGAGCCGGAGAAAAAACTACCGATCCTTTGAGTATGTATTTAAATGATTTAATGACTATTCCTGCTAATTTAGCTGGTTTACCAGGAATCAGTTTACCTTGCGGTTTTGATAGTAAAGGTCTACCAATTGGACTGCAAATAGTTGGTAAAGTGCTAGGAGAAGAGCAACTTTTCCAAGTAGCTTATGCCTATGAACAATCAACTAATTGGCATTTACGAAAACCCAAAATTGCTTAGTTTTTCACCGGCGGGGGTTTACGCCGTAAACCCCTACTACAGAGGTTTTACAATTATATGAGGTGCATTGTAGCCCCCTCATCGCTTGCGGGGAGGGGGTTGGGCTGTCTCTTATACAAA